>CALWBS010000131.1 GCA_944376135.1 uncultured Enterocloster sp. | reverse complement strand
AGCCGTTGTGGTCAATACCTGCTGTTTCATCGGGGATGCCAAGGAGGAGAGCGTGAATGCCATCCTGGAGATGGCTGAGGAGAAAAAGACGGGCCGGTGCAGGGCACTGATAGTGACGGGCTGTCTGGCCCAGCGGTATAAGGAGGAAATCCTGACAGAGATTCCGGAGGTGGACGCTATCTTGGGGACGACCTCCTGGGAGGAAATCGGAACGGTGATCCGCCGGGTGTGCGGCGGGGAGAAGGAGCACATTTCCTGTTTCCATGATTTAAAAGAGCTTCCGGCTCCGGCGGGACGTATTGTCACCACCGGCGGCTATTACGGGTTTTTAAAAATAGCGGAGGGATGCGATAAGCGGTGCACCTATTGTATTATCCCCTATCTGCGGGGGCCCTACCGGAGCGTGCCTATGGAGGAGCTTATCGCCGAGGCGAGGGAGCTGGCCAAGGGCGGCGTGCGGGAACTTATTCTTGTGGCACAGGAGACTACCCTTTACGGGGTGGACCTCTACGGGAAGAAGACCCTGCCGCAGCTTTTGCGGGAGCTGGCAAAGATACCGGAGCTTTACTGGATTCGGCTCCAGTATTGTTATCCCGAGGAAATCACCGACGAACTCATCGCCGTTATCAAGGAGGAAGAAAAAGTCTGTCATTACCTGGACATCCCTATCCAGCACGCCAGCGACCGGATTCTGCGGCGTATGGGGCGGCGGACAACTCGAAAGGAAATCACGGAGCGCATTCGCAGACTCAGGGAAGAGATCCCGGATATCGCCCTGCGCACCACGTTGATCTCGGGCTTCCCGGGAGAGACCGAGGAGGACCACGAGGAGCTTTTAGACTTTGTGGATGAGATGGAGTTTGAGCGTCTGGGCGTATTCCCCTATTCTCCTGAGGAGGACACGCCGGCCTATTCTTATCCGGACCAGGTGCCCCAAGAAGTGAAGGAGGCCCGGCGGGACGAGATTATGGAGCTGCAGCAGGATATCGCCTTTGCACGGTGTGAGGAGATGAAGGGAAAGATTCTCACCGTGATGGTGGAGGGAAAGGTGGCGGATGAGCCGGTGTATGTGGGCCGCACCTATATGGACGCCCCCAATGTGGACGGGCTGATCTTCATTAATTCCGGTGAGCTGTTTATGTCCGGCGACTTTGTCCGAGTAAAGGTGACAGGGGCTGCCGAGTATGATCTGATAGGAGAGGTGTACGATGAATCTGCCCAATAAGCTTACGGTCCTGCGCATATGCATGATTCCGTTTTTTGTGGCGGCCCTGCTGTATGAGGACGGAGCCAGCCAGAGTATGCGCATTCTGGCAAATGTCCTGTTTATCGCGGCCAGCCTTACGGATTTCTTGGACGGGAAAATTGCCAGAAAGTACAACTTGGTTACAAATTTTGGAAAATTTATGGACCCCTTGGCGGACAAGCTTTTAGTGTGCTCCGCTCTGATTTGTCTGATAGAGCTTGGCCAGCTTCCCGCCTGGGTTGTGATCATTATCATCAGCCGGGAATTTATCATCAGCGGCTTTCGTCTGGTGGCTGCGGACAATGGGATTGTTATCGCGGCCAGCTACTGGGGGAAGTTTAAGACCACTTTTCAGATGATTGCGGTGATTCTGCTGATTTTCAACATTCCGTCCCTGGCACTTCTCACAAATCTTGTGCTGGCAGTGGCTGTGATTCTTACCATTGTATCTCTGGCGGATTATATTGCAAAGAATCGGAAGGTGCTTACAGAGGGAGGAATGTGATATGTCTGTAGAAGAAGAGATTGTGGAGCTTTTGGAGAGCCGGGGGCTTACCATAGCTACCGCGGAGTCCTGCACCGGCGGGATGGTTTCCGCCCGTCTGGTGGGCGTGGCAGGAGTATCACAGGTATTTATGGAAGGACTTGTCACCTATTCTAATGAGGCAAAGATGCGGCTTCTCGGCGTAAAGGAGGAGACGCTGGCTGCTCACGGAGCCGTGAGCCGGGAGACCGCCGTCGAGATGGCCGAGGGCGGCTGCGCCCGGGCGGGAACGGATGTGTGCGTGTCTACCACAGGACTTGCAGGGCCAGGAGGCGGGAGCAAGGAAAAACCAGTGGGGCTGGTCTACATGGCCTGCTGCGTGAAGGGGCATACAGCGGCGGAGCGCCATGTGTTTTCCGGGGACAGACAGCAGATCCGGGAGCAGTCCGCTGAGGCGGCGCTTCAGCTCGTGCGCACCTGTCTTCTGCAGGGATAAGAGACGGAGGCTGGGAGGCGGCATTTTCCGATTTTCCGCAGAAAATATTTTGGAGAACAGGGAGGAGACAGGAAAAGATGGTGCGAACCCGTGTAAAGAGACAGCTGCAGGCGGCCTGCTGCTATGCGTATTCCAGGCTGACGCTGAATTACTATATGTATTATGAGACTGCCCTGGGAGAGGACTTTCCTCGGGATATTCTGGGGCCTTTTTCCAGACGGTTTCACGGCATTTTAGGGGATTTTCTGGAGGGGAGCCCTTCCCTGGAGGCCCTGGACGCCTTGCGGGAGCAGGTGATTTGCGAGATGGAGCGGGCGACTGCCTACGCGGACAGTCTGCAGGCGTATGAGTATGTTTTAAACCGTCTGGAGGGACGGTTTGAGCCCCGGCTTATGGGGAGGACGGCGGCTCCTGAACCGGAGGCGGCGGCTCGGGAGATTATGGGGTACATACAAAATGCAGATGATCCGTCGCTGATGAATCAAAGGATCCAGAATGTGGTGGGGCAGCTCCCTGTGCGCCTTACAAAGCGCAAATTTTTTGCCCTGGTAGAGGAGGGGCTCTCCATTTACCGCCGGGGAACCATACAGAATCTGGAGGATATGATGAATATCCTGCGGTCCGAGGCGCTTTTTAATCAGCCCATGGAAAGCGGGGAGGGCTATGAGATGCTCCACGCGTTTTTGGAGCAGTGCCGGAATACGGACTACGGGCGAATGGATGCCGCGCTTTACCGCAGCATGGCAAAGACGCTGGAGCAGTCGGGGGATTTTTTGGCAAATCTCACTTGGAATATTCTCCTTCTGATGAATCTGGTCAATGACCTCTATCTGATTTTTCTCACTCGGGAACAGGTACTCATGAGCGCGGAGGAAGAGCACCGCACGAAGGAGATACTTGGCGCGGTCAAATGCCTTTTTGACGCGGGAAAGGAGGCAATTCCGGAGGAGCTCACGCAAAGTCTTGCTTTTCTGGAGGGAAAGCAGGAGGCATATTTTGAACAGTGGATGCGCCTTCAGAGTCCGGAGGAGGCGGCTGAAGAGGATGAAACGGCCGCGAATCTGCTTGCCCAGGTGGAAACGCTTATGTCCGGCAGTTCTTTCATGGAGCTGTCAATTCCCAAGGAAAGGGAGGAGCCGGTGACCGGTGAGCTTCTGGCCCGGACGGAGGAGGAATTTTTCCGGAGTCTGAAGGATGCATGGGAGGGACAGCCCAAAGTGCTGGTGCGGGCGATGATGGCGAAAATTCTCTCCCGTCTGCCGGTGTTTTTCCATTCCAATGAAGAGCTGTATTCCTATATCAAAAACAGCTTAGAGACATGCGAGGACGACGCGGAACGGGAAGCTTCCGTGCGTCTGATCCGCATGGTGATGGATGAGGAGATGGAGTAAAATGACGTGGTGGAAGCACCTGTACATGGGGGATAAAGCCGCCCGCTGGCGTCCGCGGCTCTTAGAGGGAATCCGCCGGGGAGGCAGAATGCCCGGCGTGTATGTGATTACTTTGCCGGAGAGCGGGAATCATATATTTGACATCCGTCCTGTCTCTCTGCTCACAAAGGAGGAGCGGGAGGACAATGGCTTTTTGATCCTGGGCACAGCCCTTGGCTACGGGGAAGCCTGTCAGGTGGTTCGTCAGATGGTGGATGATATGTACCAGGCTACAGGCGCTTTTAACTGGCAGCATTATATGGAAATTCTGGAGGAAAGATGATCCACGGACTGTTTTTCGCGCTGAAAATATTGGGGATTCTCTTTTTGGCTGTGCTCCTCCTTCTCTTGACAATCCTGCTCTGTGCCCTTTTTGTTCCTGTCCGCTACCGGATTCGCGGAGAATTTCCGGGAAATGAGGGGGCGGCCTTCGGGGAGGGGAAGATTAGCTGGCTTTTCGGTGCATTGGCCTTAAAAGGGCGGTTTGACAAGGGGCAGGGGCTTGCATTGAAGATGAAAATTTTGGGATTTACGCTCTGGAAGAGAGATGACAAATCAAATTCGGATGCGGAAAAAAAGGAGGAAGATGGGCGCAGCCCGGCGGACGATATGGCAGAAGAAGCCGGAGGTTTTTTGAAAGCGTCTCTTGACGGTGTAAAGAGTGCGGGCAAAAAAGGCTTCCCGGAGGAGAGACCTAGGCAGACTCCGGAGGAGGAGACCGCACGGATTCCGGAGGGAAAGAGTGCAAAGAAAGAGGCGGACTCTTCAGACGGCCGGGAAGCGGCCCGTCCCAAAGCGGCAGAGAGAATCCGGCAGCGGATTCGCGCGCTTTTTCAAAAAATAGTTGGCTGTCTGCGAAAACTGGCGTTTTCAATCCGCTCATTTTGTGGTAAGCTAAAAGAGACAGCCGAAAAAGGGGAGCGGATAAAAAAGTGGTTTATGGATGAGCGAAACCAGGAGTCCATCCGCCTCCTGATACGGCAGGGAAAGCGGCTTGCAGCCCATGGATTGCCGAAAAAGGGCCGGGGAGAGATCACTTTTGGCTTTGAGGATCCGGCAGTGACAGGACAGGTGCTTGCGGCAGCCAGCCTGGTGTATCCCTTCTGTCATGAGCGGCTTGCCCTCGTCCCTGTTTTTGACCGGAAGATATTGGAGGGCCGGATGGATTTTCGGGGAAGAATCCGGTCCGCCTACGTATTATGGCTGGCCTGG
>CALWBS010000130.1 GCA_944376135.1 uncultured Enterocloster sp. | reverse complement strand
GTCTCAAATGAAGGCCCGATGGATTTTTGATTACTGTTACTGCATTTACCATAATTCATTCACTCCTGTTCTGACTGCTGCCGGGACTGTAGCTGTGAAGACACCGGCAGCAACTATTCTTCCTCCTAAGAGGCGCTTTCCTCCGCGGCGGCACCGCTCTGTGCATCCTCGCTCTCCCGTGAACCGTTGTTCTGGCCCTCCAAACTGCCGGATGTACTTTCACTTTGGCTGCCCGACGGGTGAGCGCTCCGGGACTGCGAGACATTGCCGCTGTGGGTGCCGAACGCGGTTTCACCCTGTGAAGCGTCTTCTTCCGCGTTCTCCTGGCCGCCCGGCGCTCCGGCCGGCCGGTCATGAACCACAATCTGAAGGCTGTCGCTGCTCACCACCTCGTAGGCCGCGCCGAGATCAAAGGTGAGCTCCGCCGGATGGATTCCCGGCTGCATATCGCTCACATCCACCTCCGCCTCCAGCGTTTCGTCCTCGAGCTGGTCCAAATCCTCGGCCAGTCCCCGGATTACCACTTGAATCGAATCCTGGTCGTACTGGTAGCTGTACTGGCTGGATGCGCCCACCTGGCTGATCTGGCTGGTGGACAGAGTAAAGGTCCGCTCCTCTAGCGGCTCCACCTTCAATGTGATGGTGAGCTCACTGTCAGAGTCCAAAAGCTGGGCTCCCTCAGGAAGATAATCGTTCAGATCAATGGTGACCTCCCGGTCTCCTGTAGCCCCGGACAGATTCAGCACGGACTGCGGGATTGTGATGGAGCTTACCTCCGCCAAATCCGACTTGAGTCCCACTACCTCCACCGAGTTGACGCTGCTCTCAATTCCCGTGTACCGGTAGCCGTCCGCTACCGTTCCGGCGGGCGTCTCGAAGTTGAGCGTCAGGTTCTTGGTCCGCAGGATAGGAAGAGAATACTCTGCCTCCGTGCGGCTTAGCGTAATCCGGTCATCCAGGGCAATCTCATTTCCATTGGAATCATAACATTTGATGGGAAGCATTCCGGACATATCGGAATCCGCTCCCTCCACGTTGATGGAGATGCCCACCGTGCTGATCTGTCCCACCAGGGACACAGGCCCGCTCACATAGACCTGCGTGGGGGAAATCGTCACATTTCCTTCACGGTATCCGCTCTGAGCATGCCCTTCCAGATAGGCCGTCAGTTCAAACTGCTTGCGCTGCAGATCCTCGGTCTCCACCCGCACCACCGACGGCCTGGCTGTGACGGAGCTCACCCGGCTGTTGTTCACATCGATTTTCACCGGAACCGCGCCGGTGGGCTCATACATCTCCGCCAAATCCACATAGGCTCTGAAATCCGAGCTGGAAACGCTTCCCGAATCCTGCACCCGTATCTTATAGCTGACCGTGACCGTGTCTACGTCGCCAATGATCTCGTAGGTCTTCCCGCTGGATGTGAGAACACTTCCGTTGACAATCTCTAAGGACACCTCCCGGCTCCCGTCCGTCTCCGGATTTGCAATGTTCACAACCGCCAGCCACACAAAAAAGGCCAAAAAAATGGATATTAACTTCAGTCCAAGATTATTTGTCAGCCTTTTTCCCATTTTTCCGCCTTCCCTTCCATAACTTAAACCGGCCGCCTGAGGCTTCCTCCTCTTTTTTCAGGACGGACAAAATCTCCCGCAGGCTGTCCGCATCCGCAACCTTTGTCAGAGTTCCCTCCTCCGCCACGGAAACCCGGCCTGTCTCCTCGGAAACCACGATCGTCAGACTGTCTGTGGACTCGCTCACGCCCACGGCTGCCCGATGCCTTGTTCCCAGATCCTTGCTGATGGTCATGTTGTCCGACAGCGGCAGATAGCAGGTGGCCGCCGCCACCCGGTTTCCCCGGATTACCACCGCACCGTCGTGCAGGGGGGTATTGTGTTCGAAAATATTAATCAAAAGCTGACTCGTAACCAGGCCGTTGATCTCAATTCCCGTCCGCTCAATCTCCTTCAGAGAGGTGTCCCTCTCAATTACCATAAGAGCGCCTGTTTTTACCTTAGCCATCGCAAAGGTGGCACGGACCAGCTCATTGATGGTCTTGTCGCTGAAGGCCTGCTTTTCCTTTCCGTCATCGAAAAAGAGAATATTCGAAAGGAAATTCTGGCTTCCCAGCTGCTCCAGTGCTTTCCTAAGCTCCGGCTGGAATACAATCAGAAGGGCCGTCACCGCTATGGTGGCAAAATTCCGGATAATCCAGGAAATCGTGGTCAGCCGCAGCACGGAGGCCGCCACCGCGAATGCCAAAACCACCAGAAGCCCCTTTAACAAAATCCAAGCCCTGGTATTCTTAATCCACACCAATATTTCATAGACCAACACCGATATGATCACGATCTCCACCAGGTTGCGCACCGTAATCCTGGGAAGAAGGGACAGCCAGGAGGACGCATTTCTAAAAAGATCCGATATCAGGTCCACTGCCTACACACCTCCCTGCCGTTCGCAAAAATTTGTATCATCGCTCCACATTCCGTTCCCTTGCGCTCTTTTTTCGGGCGCTTATTTTCTGAACCTTTACCTGGGTAGTGCTCACAGTCATCTTGGGCACCGCCTTCACATAATAGTAATAATCGTCATCCTCAAACTGTACATGCTCCGTCCGCGTATAGTCCACAGAAAAAATAAAGAAATTGTATACTGCCCCGATGGCCGCTGCCAAAATCAGGCCCACGATCAGCTCACCCGGAGCCACGGACACGCCGAATACAAAGTCGCCCACAAACACCACCAGAAGCTCCGCCACAGAGCCCGCCACAATCGCCACTACCCAGGCATAATCCATGGACAAACGCCTGAGCAGATACACCACAATAATTCCCACAGCGCAGGTGGCTATCATCACAATCATCGTCTGGTTAAACAAGATGGACTGAACGATCTGCACATACCGCTGAACCAAATCCACCGTAGCCTCGCTGGTGAGAGTTGATGCATTCTGCTTTACATATATAAGCAGATAATACAGAAAAATTCCGCAGCTCACCGGAATCACGGATGCCACTCCCCCGCCCAGCCCCACAAGAATGGGCACCGCATAGGGCATACGTATCAAAAACGCCAGGGGCGTAAGCGCCATGAGGAAGCTGTCTCCCGGCTTAAATCCAAAATAGAGAATCGCCACCACCAGAATCAGTACCAGAGCGATGAGGGCCATCTCCACCGAAACTGCATACACATGGGCCACCATCACGCAGCCCGCCAAGAACACGATGGCGCCGTAGGGGAGAACTGCGCTGACCAGACACAAAATTACGACCACCAGCGGATTGGTCAGCCGGGTCATATAGCCCAGGTTCATGTTCAGCGCCACGAAGACCGCCAGGGCAAATAAAAACTTAATGGCGGGCTGGATGCCGCTGCTGTATTTATTATAAAAGCCTTTCAGATATTCCTTAAACAGCAGAAGACTCGTCATCTACCTCTTCCTCCTCTGTTCTCCTTTGTTTTCTCCGGTTTCTCGCGGCCGTAGCGGTTCAGCAGATGTTTAAGCCGGGAGGCATACATGGTCTGAGCCCTGGAAGCATATTCATAGCGCAGGGAGTACACCCGCCAGGTAATAAAGAGATATGCCGCCAATCCGACCACATAAATAATGCCCCAGCGTTTTCCCAGCTCCAGAAGCTCCTCCAGGGTAATGCCGCCCATGAACTCGTCCAGCTCATAGAGAACCCACATGGACAACAGAAGCAGATAGCAGAAGGTGTATCCGAAAAAAGAACGGAACATATGACCGCCCACATAGTCCTTTTTAAAATAACGGTTCACCGGAAAAATCCGCTTTCCTTCCTTCTTTTCGAATATGGCCAGCTCCGTCATATACCTGACCTTTTCCTCGTTCAGCATGCCTCCACCTCGCACTGTCCTAACATATCAATTTAGTATACCACAACTTTTCCTGTTTTGCGACAACTTAAAGAAATTTTTATAAAAAAGCTTCGGAACAGCGATTTGTATTTCGCTGCTCCGAAGCTCTTTCTCAGTTAATCTTTTATCAAATCAGCCCCGCCGTCTTCATCTCCGCCTTGATCCGGTCAAGCACCGGACCCTCGGGGGTAGGCAGATTGGGCTTGTAGGGCACGCCGATGTCGCGGCCCCGAAGGTTTGCCATATCCTTGGCCGCCACCGGGAAGCTGGCGCCGTCCATGGACAGGCGCACCGGATTTAACTTAAACTGTGCCTCTAAGGAACCCTGCAGGTCCCCGGCCACGAACTTATTGTATACATCCGTGATCAGTTCCGGCATAAAGTTCGCCGCCGTGCACACGCCGCCAACAGCTCCGTGGCACATAGAAGCGTATAAAAGCGTGTCCTTTCCGCCGAACACCTTAAACCCGACGTCACGGGTTCTGCGAATGAATTCGGAAGTCTGGGTAATGTCCCCGCTGGTATCCTTCATTCCCACGATATTCGGCACATCGTGAGCCAGGCGCTCCACCAGTTTTCCGGACATAGTATAATTTACGCGGCCCGGATTATTGTACAGAAGCATGGGAGTCTCGGGAACGGACTCCGCGATTGTTTTAAAGTGAAGGTAGAGCTCATCCTCCGTGGGCTTTAAGAACATGGGCTGGAGCACAGAAATGCCTGCGGCCCCGTTCGCCACCGCCATCTTTGCCAGACGGCAGCACTTTTTCGTGCTGATGGCGCCAATTCCGAAGTACACCGGGACACGGCCCGCGGCCTGGTCCACCATGATTTTGAGTCCCCGCTCCATCTCGTCCTCTTCCACAACGTAGAACTCGCCGTTGCTTCCAAAGGCCAGGATGCCCAGCACACCGCCCTCAATTACATAGTCAACCTGATCTCTCAGCTTTGCCTCGTCGATCCGCTCCTCCTCGTCAATAGGGGTGAGGATGGGGACAATCACGCCCTTTATAAAATCTGTATTCATAACGCTTCTCCTTTTAATGGGATATTTATGACTCTACCGTGGTATTTGCAATCTTCTCGTAATACTTCACGATGCTGGAGTGGTCTTCCTTCTCATACCCATCTGCCTTCAGAGCCTGCATAATTTCCATGAGCTGGCCGGTCAGCGGCACGGGAGAGCTGATGGCATGAGCTGCGTTCAGCGCATTGTTCAGGTCCTTGATGTGAAGCTCAATGCGGAAACCGGGCTTAAAGTTTCTGTTAAGCATCATCGGAGCCTTGGCATCCATAACGGTGGAGCCTGCCAGACCGCCCCGGATTGCCTGGTACACCAGCTCCGGATCCGTTCCCGCCTTCTTCGCAAAGGTGAGAGCCTCGGATACGGCTGCGATGTTCACGGCAACCACAATCTGGTTTGCCAGCTTAGCAACATTGCCGGAGCCCAGCTCGCCGACATACACAACAGAACCTGCCATGACCATGAGCATATCGTAATACTTGTCAAAAAGCTCCTTCTTGCCGCCTACCATGACAGACAGAGTTCCGTCAATAGCCTTGGGCTCACCGCCGGATACGGGAGCGTCCAGCATCTCAATGCCCATCTTTGCGAGCTCAGCGCCGATGGCCTTGCTCTCGGTTGGGTCGATGGAGCTCATATCAATGAGAACTGATCCGGGCTTTGCGCCCTCAGCAACGCCGTTCTCACCCAGAACAGCCGCGCGCACATGGGGAGAGTTGGGAACCATGGTAATCACAACCTCGCACTGCTCGGCCACTTCTTTTCCGTTGTTTGCTGCAACCGCGCCGCAGCCAACCACTTCATTTACCGCATCCTTATTAAAATCATAGACAACCAGCTCATAGCCAGCCTTTAACAAATTTTTGCTCATGGGCTTTCCCATGATGCCCAGTCCGATAAAACCTACTTTCATTTCATTACCATCCTTTCTGAATTCATTGTTTACTATCGTTACTATTGTCTTATCCAGCCGTTTTTTTCCGGCTTCTGTACTCATTATAGACAGACTGTCACACGCTTTCAATTGGCGTTCAGCACAAAAAAGAAGCTGTTTTTTGTATAAACAGCTTCTTCTTTCATTTTATAGTTTCAATATTGCATTTTTATTTCATCTATTTGAAATCAATCACAATGGCCTCTCCCGGTGTCCTGTCTTTCTTTTTTGTACTGTCTTCCTGTCCTACTTCCCCGCCGGCCGGTTCACCGGCCAGTCCGGCCGCTCCCCAGCAAGCACCTTACAGATCTGGGAGGCCGCCTGGGTCGCCATGCGCATCATGCACTCCTCAGTGTTGGAGGCCATATGGGGAGTCACTACCACATTATCCATGGTGAGCAGAGGGCAGTCCAGGTCAAAGGGCTCAGTATCCAGCACATCCAAAAATGCCCCTGCAATACGGCCCTCCTGCATAATCGTCGTCAGCGCTTCCTGGTCCACGACTTCGCCCCGGGCACAGTTGATAACTGTTATAACGCTTTGTCAACGAATCAAAAGTTGAAAAATTCCTTTTTTATATTTTTGTTAATTTTTCAGAGGGATTTTTGTGCATTTTGTATGATTAACTGCATCAGCGCGCCTTACACG
>CALWBS010000129.1 GCA_944376135.1 uncultured Enterocloster sp. | reverse complement strand
GGGGTTCACAGCAGTATGAATGATGTTGTAACCACGTTGGGGGAGATGCAGGAGCCCCTGCGCCACTTGCATACCCGATTGCGGGGGATAAAGAGCGGCGCCTCCTCGGCCGCGGAAAATCTTCCGGAGCTGGAGCGGGAGATGGAAACCCTTCTGGCTTTGGATGCCCGGCTGCAGGCAAATGAGCAGCTGATTCTGACCGGAGTTTCCGGACTGCAGACAGTCTTGGAGGATTTGGAGGCAGACTACGAGGAAGAGCGGGAGGAGGAAAGGCAGGGGAGCCGGGCGTTAAGTTCCGGAGGCAGCGCTTCCCGGAGCGAAGACGCGGCGGAGACGGCTCCGGACGCGGACTCCCAAACGGAGGATGAGGAAAGCAAAACGGCAGACAGTACAGACGATACGGAGAACGGGGATGCAGAGAGCAAGGGCGCAAACGCCGGATCTTCCACAGAAGCCGGGGAAGCCGCGGGCGGCGAGAGTTCTGCGGAAGCCGGGGACAGCGCGGGTTCTGAAGACGGCGTGGATACCGAGGAAGGCAGAGGCCCAGAAGGCAGCGAGGCAGCCGGGGGAAGCGATACCCCGGAAGCCGGCGCAGATGCCGGGGAAGGCGATGCCCCGGAAGCCGGCGCAGATGCCGGGGGAAGCGATGCCCCGGAAGCCAGCGCAGACACCGCGGACAGCCAAACCTCTCCGGACAACGCTCCGTCAGATGCATCCTCTTCCCAGCAAGGCGATTCCCTCTCTTCGTCCGCTGCGCTTTCCGAGGTACAGGAAGCTCGGTATCTGTCCGGGCCAAAAGCGCATCGAATCCGAAAGGAAGCCCCTATGGTGGCGGCGCCTGAGGGAGGAAGTCCCTACTCCATGGCCGAGGTGGTGGGACTTCTGCAGCAAAAGATGGAGGCTTTGGAGACAGTTGCGGACCGCAGCCGGTCCTTGGCCCGCTCCATGTCTAATCTTCTGGATGACACGGCGGACGCCGCGGAGTACAGCCAGGATCTGGTGGACAATCTGGATTTCCTGATTGAGGATTTGACTGCCCTCAATGATTCTCTGGACATGTATTATCCGGATATGCAGGAGGCCCTGGATGATTCTGCCCGGCTGGCAGAGGGAACGGCCCAGGCCCTTGACAGCGGGGTGAGCCTTATGACAATTCTTCAAAATACACTCAGAGATTCCAGCGAGGATATAGACCAGGCAGCTAAGGACAGCCTGGCGGCCGGTATGGAGCTTCTGGACAAAAGCCTGGGAATTCTTGACAGCACGGAGGCTATGCGCAGGGCAGGCCGCATCATGAAGGATGTAGCGGACCAGGAGCTCAATAAATTTGACACGGAAAACAGGTTCCTTTTTATGGATCCGTCCGCCCCAAAGGAATCCTTTACCTCGGATAAAAATCCTGAGCCAAACACCATTCAAATCGTCCTCCGGACGGACGAAATCAGCCTGGAGGATGAAGAAGAAAAGCCAATGGACGTGGAGACAGACGCAGAAAAGCAGGGGCCTCTCGCACGCATGTGGAACGTTTTGATAAAAATATGGAAAGCCATCACGGATATTTTTAGAGAGAAATAGACAGGCCGCTCCGAACAGATGCATTGAATTTACAAAGAATTTACATATACTTTACATTGCGCCGGGAGATACTATATTGACGAGTTTCAGGATATCCCGTATAATGAGAATATGTAAAGAAAGCGTAAATAAAATGTAAAAAATAGGGGAAATATCCAAAATCGGGTAATAAAATATCCCTCGGACAAAGGAGCAATTGAATGGGAGCGGAATTGATTTTAGGCCTCTTGGGAGGACTGGCACTGTTTCTCTACGGAATGCAGATGATGAGCACAAACCTGGAGGCGGTAGCAGGAAACCGCATGAAGCAGATTCTGGAACGTCTTACTGCCAACCGATTTCTCGGGGTTCTGGTGGGAGCCGGTATCACGGCGATTATTCAGTCTTCATCGGCCACCACGGTAATGGTTGTGGGATTTGTAAACTCCGGCCTGATGACGCTAAATCAGGCCATATGGATTATCATGGGCGCAAATATCGGTACTACGATTACCGGACAGTTGATTGCCCTGGACATCGGGGCCCTGGCACCTCTGATTGCCTTTGTGGGCGTGGTGCCCATTGTGTTTTTCAAAAATAAAAAAGCCCAGCATATTGGAGGAATCATCGCGGGAATCGGCGTACTGTTTATCGGTATGGGAATGATGAGCGATTCCATGATGCCCCTCCGGGAATCAGAGGCCTTTGTGCAGTTTATGACCCAATTCTCCAACCCGCTTTTGGGAATTCTGGCCGGTGCGGTATTTACCGCTATCATTCAGTCCTCGTCAGCCTCCGTGGGTATCCTCCAGGCGCTGGCCAAGAGCGGTGTAGTGACCCTGGACAGTGCCGTGTATGTGCTGTTTGGACAAAATATCGGAACCTGTATCACTGCTGTGCTGGCCTCCATCGGAACCAGCCGCAATGCAAAACGGACCACAATCATTCATCTGTCCTTCAATGTGATCGGAACCATTGTATTTGTGGCGGTCTGCTCCTTCCTTCCCTTTACGAAATGGATGGAGGAGCTTGCTCCCGGGGACCCGGTGGCGCAGATTGCAAATGTGCACACCATTTTCAACATTACAACCACAATTCTTCTGCTTCCCTTTGGAACACAGCTGGCAAAGCTGGCTACCCGGATTCTTCCCGACGGTAAGGCTCCGGCCAAGGATGCGGACCAGTGGTTCGAGGACTTGATGGCGTCCAAGCATCATCTGGGCGTGTCCACCATTGCCATCAGCCAGATTCATGAGGAAATCCGGGAAATGCTCGCCGAGACAGGGACAAATGTGCGGGAGAGTTTTAAGACGCTGGAGGAAGGCATAGACGAGGATGGAATTGAGCCGATTTCCCAGAGAGAGGAGGAAATCGACCTGGCGAATGTCCGGCTGTCCAAGAAAATCTCCAAGATTTTAGTCTTGGATCAGACGCCCAAGGATGTCACTACCCTGAATCAGATGTACACAATATTGGGAAATGTGGAGCGCATCGGGGATCACGCCATGAACCTGGCGGAGTATGCAGTTTCTATCCATGAGAAGGGCCTGGAATTTTCTGATTACGCGGCCCAGGAGATTCGCTCCATGGAAGCGGCCTGCAAAAAAGCGATGGAGCTTCTTGAAAAAGCCGCGGCGGGAAGCGTGGACTTCTCTCTGGAGCAGGCGTCCGCTCTGGAACAGGAAATTGA
The DNA here is from genome assembly GCA_944376135.1 of uncultured Enterocloster sp. Classification (GTDB taxonomy): domain Bacteria; phylum Bacillota; class Clostridia; order Lachnospirales; family Lachnospiraceae; genus Enterocloster. The sequence continues at coordinate 8,159 of CALWBS010000129.1, read as the reverse complement.
CGATATAACGGAGCGCTTCCGGAAAAACCAGATCTAGCGCATGAGAAAAGGAAACTGCAATGTGGAGGCATCCATCCTCTATTCGGAGATGCTGACGGATTTTGAGCGAATCGGAGACCATATGCTCAATATCGCCCAGGCCTATGATGCCATTGGCTGGCAGGCCGGGGAGGAAAAAACAGGGGAGGCAGCCGCTGTCTAAAGGCCGCCTCCCCTGCGGCGCATTATGCGCTACAACAGATAGATTTTATGCTTCCTGCACTCCTCCCGCATCGCAGCCGGCCAGATGCTTGCCTGGACCTCGCCGATGTGGGCCCGGTCCAAAAGGAGCATGCAGAGCCTGGACTGGCCGATGCCGCCGCCGATGGTGCAGGGGAGCTCCCCATTTAACAGCATCCGGTGGTAGGGCAGGGAGGCCCGATCCTCACAGCCGGCCTTTTTTAACTGCTCTCTGAGAGATGTCTCGTCCACTCGGATTCCCATGCTGGAGATTTCTAAGGCACAGCCCAGCGTCTCATACCAGAAAAGAATATCCCCGTTTAATTTCCAGTCATCGTAATCCGGAGCCCGCCCGTCGTGGGGCTCGCCGCTTGCTAACTTGTCGCCGATCTGCATGAGGAAAACGCAGCCGTGCTCTTTTGTGATCAGATTTTCCCGCTCCTTGGGGGATTTGTCTGGATACATGTCCTCCAGCTCCTGGGAGGTGATAAAGAAAATATCGCTGGGCAGATGTTTTACGGCCTGGGGATATTTATACCAGACCTCATGCTGCATGTGCTTGATGATCTTGAAAATTTCCCGAACCGTATTTTTCAGCGTGTCCAGATTGCGTTCCTTTCGGGTGATGACCTTTTCCCAGTCCCATTGGTCCACATAGCAGGAGTGGAGATTGTCAAGAGTCTCATCCCGGCGGATGGCGTTCATGTTGGTGTAAAGACCTTCGCCGGGCGCAAAGCCGTACTCTTTTAATGCCATGCGCTTCCACTTGGCCAGAGAGTGAACCACCTCCACGGTTTCACCGGGCAGATCCGGCATGTCAAAGCTTACCGGGCGCTCCACGCCGTTTAAGTTGTCGTTGAGACCGCTGCTCTTTTCTACGAACAGGGGAGCGGAGATGCGCTCTAAGTGCATTTCCCGTCCCATTTCCTTCTGAAAGGTGTCCCGTATGTATTTAATTGCGTCCTGCGTCTCCCGGATGGTAAGCCGGGGGTCATAATTTTCTGGTATAATCAGTCCCATTGGTGTAAACCTCCTTCATAATTAATCGGGTAAATCAGGCAGCCGCGCCCATTACCCGAACAGATCCATCAGTTTCTTTTTCATTTCTCTGCGCCTGCGCTCCGTCTCCTTTGGGGAGAGGGAAAAATGCCCGTCCTCCTCGCGAAGAACATCCCCCTCCCGGGCGTTTTTCGGAAGCTTTTCGCGGGAAATGGGGATCATTTCCCCTTTTTCATCCTCACACATGGCCAGAGCATCCTCCAGCCGATCAATGATCCAACGCATGTATTCTCCTCCTATCTTTACGTAAGCGTCTGGCTGCCCACCCGTCTGCGTGACGGTTATGATCCGCTGTCCATCTTCTCATAAGTCCAGGTAATCCCGTCCTCCCCCCATTGGGCGGTAATATTTCCAAGCAGATCCGTGCGGAGCACGGCTATGCCCGCGTCCTCCAGCTTTTTTAACGTCTCCTCATGGGGATGGCCGTAGGAGTTTTCCTTGCCGCAGGAAATTACCGCCCAGGCGGGGGACACGGCCTGCAAAAATACGTCGCTGGTGGAGGTGCAGCTGCCGTGATGGCCAACCTTCAGCACATCAGCGGAGAGCGTGAGGCCGCTTGCCGCAATATCCTCCTCCGCCTGGGCCTCCGCGTCCCCGCAGGCCACCAGGGCGCCATCGGAGCAGGCAAGACGTATTCCTACAGACCAGTTGTTTAAGTCGTCCCCGTAATCCGCCTGGGGAGCCAGGATGGTGAAGGCGGCGTCCCCCAGATCATAGGAATCGCCGGGCACCGGCTGGGTGAGCGTCAGGTTCTTTTCCTGGACAGCGTCCAGCACATCCTCAAAGGTCTTGGTGGTGTGCGCGACCGGCGGGAGAATAACCGCCTCCACATCAAAGGCGCGGATCACATCGTCCAGGCCGCCGATGTGGTCCGAGTGGGGATGGGTGCCGATGACATAGTCCAGAGAGGTGACGCCCGCTTCGCGGAGATAGGAGACTACGGTATCTCCCTGATCATTTTCCCCCGCGTCCACCAGGAGAAAGTGACCGTCTGATTCCGCCAGGAGACTGTCGCCCTGGCCTACATCGATGAAGTGGACGGTCATGGTGCCGTCCGCGGCGGGAAGTGCGGAGGGCCTTTGGCCGGGGGAGACCTCCTCCCCTGTCCGGGCAGTTGGCTCGTCTGCTTGGCCCGGTCCCGCGGGAAGCAGCCCTTTATATTCCCCCAAAGCTAGGGAGAGCAGCGCCAGGACAAGGGCTAGGAGAGCGGGAATCGTTTTTTTTCGTCGGGTTCGTCTTCTTGCCATAATGATCGGTCAGCCTTTCTGTCAAAAGTGGTCAGGGATTGGGAGCAGGGCCGGAAATTAACCCGTCTCCTGCCCGGCCTTCAATGCTTTTAAAAAGAGAACATCCCACTTGGGAAAGGAGCGCTTCAGGGAGAGGGGATGTCCCGCCTTGTCCAGAAAGCAGTGACGGCTTTCCCCCGTGGTCCGAAGCTTTCCGGTGGCGCAGTCGCGCATCTCATAGGCGATGGTCATGCGGATCCCATTATATTCCGCAAGCCGAGTGTGTATGACGATTCGGTCGTCAAACCGCGCCATGGACTTGTACTGGCAGTGCACCTCCAGCACAGGGCTCATAATTCCGTCTGCCTCCATGGTTTTATAGCCGCAGCCCATCTGCTCCATCATGTGGATGCGGGCCTCCTCCATCCAGCGGATATAGTTGGAGTGGTGCACGCAGCCCATCTGGTCCGTCTCATAATACTGGGCGTGGTGTATGTATTCATCTGCCATAAGGATGTACGCCTCCTTTTTAAACGTGGTCGTATCAGTACATTAGTATACTCTATGATGGAAAAATGTACAAGTTTATCTTTTTCTTTGCGCCCGGTTGAAATCAAATGAAAAAGTCTGTTATACTATCTAAGCGTGCCCGCCCGGAGGACAGAGGCGGCGGGCAGACCGCAGAATGCGCACAATGGGAGGAGTAAGAAGAAGTGGCAAAGAAGTACCAGAAGATTAAGGAGTATCTTCTTGAAAATATAGAAAACGGGACCTACGTGCCGGACCGGCCCATTCCCCCGGAACGGGAGCTGGCCGCCATGCTGGGAGTGAACCGAATGACCATACGGAGGGCCGTGGAGGAGCTCATGTACGACGGATACTTTATCCGCAAGAAGGGCAGCGGCACCTACCTGACAAAGGAGAAGGTCCGCAAGGACGAGCTGATCCGGACGGACAACGGCCGGGGAGAGGACAGCATACGCCTTTTGGGCTGCAAATACTGCAGAGAGGGAAGCTACGGGCTGCGGATGCTGGGGCTCCCCGAGGACGGAAGCCGCGGGTACTGGCGCCTCAGGCGGGTGCGGTATCTGCAGATGATTCCCTACGCCTATGAGGATATCTATATGCAGGAGGACTGCTTTCCCCAGGTGGATGAATCCTTCTATACCCTGGGGCTTCACCAGATTGTCCAGCAGAAGGGCAATGAGCCCCATCCCATGCGCCAGCAGCAGGTGGAAGCCCTGCTCTGCTTAAAAACCACGGGGGACATTCTGAATGTGAAGGAGGGCTCCCCCATTCTCCAGGTCAAGACCTGGTTCCACCGGGCAGCGGACGACCGGCTGATGCTCTACAGCCGGAGCTATCACCCGGGAGATTCCTACAGCTTCCGAACCAGGAAGGTTGCAATCAAATAGCGGACCGATCAGAGGGCCGGACAGGCACAAGGCAGCATGCACTTGGCAGTCCGGCCTATTTTTTTGCGGACAGGGGGCTGGGCGTCCGTGCAGGTATGCCCGCCCGGCATCTTCCGCCTGGCCGGAAGCAGGACTGTGAAAAAAATAACTTTTATACCAATTTTGAATTGACATATACCAAAAAACGCTATATACTTTAGGAAAACATATACCAAAATAAAAACAAAATTAAAATTGGTATAAAGGAGGCACAATGAGATACGTAGGAAAGAGCTGTCCCATCCATGACGCAAGGCAGAAGGCTTCCGGCCAGGCTGTGTACGCGGGAGATATGGAGTTAAAGGGAATGCTGCACGCAGCCGTACTGTTTTCCAGCTGTCCCCACGGGATTGTAAAGAAGCTGGACTGCTCCCAGGCCCTGCAGGTGCCGGGAGTGGTGGACATCATTCACTGCTTTAATACGACGGAGAAAGAATACAACCGGTATCAGAGCCAGTTTAACCAGCACCTGATCAACACGGAGCGGATCTTCAACTCCCATGTGCGCTTTGTGGGGGACCGCATCGGCGCGGTGATTGCCGGGACCGAGGAGGCGGCCCGGGAGGCGGTCAAAAAAATACAGGTGGAATATGAGGAGCTCCCCTATTCGCTGGATGCATTTGAGACTTTAAAGGGAACCATTGACAATGTGCACCCCACCGGGGCCGTGTTCGAGTGTTCGGATCTGACTGTGGGGGAGATGCCCCAGGAGGAGGATCTGGTACAGGTCAGCGCGGTGACAGACTTGTCAAGAATCAACCACGTGTGCATGGAAACCCACGCCTGTGTGGCGGAGTATGACAAGTACAGCGGGCAGCTCACGGTCTACTCCCCGAATCAGACCGTGTACGGAATACGGACCATGCTGGGCGACCTCTTTGAGATGGATTACAGCCGGATTCGGGTGATCAAGACCACCATGGGAGGCTCCTTCGGCGGCAAGCAGGAGTGGGTTTTGGAGCCCGTGGCCGCCGCCGCGGCCATGCGGGTGGGAAGGCCGGTGAAGCTGGTGTACAACCGTTCGGAGACCATGATTTCCACCTACGGCCGTTCTCCCATGCATTTTGAGTCAACCTTCACCTTTGGAAAGGACGGGGCCTTAAAGGGCGTGGACAGCGACCTGCTTTTGGACGCGGGCGCATACCTGGGAAATTCCATCAACTATGCCAGGACAGTGGGCGCAAAGCTGTTCAGGGGCTATAAATATCCCTACTGCCATTTCCACTCACGGGCGGTTATCACCAACACCATTGTCAGCGGCGCGTTCCGCGGCTGGACCTCGCCGGAGGCCACAATCATGTTTGAGCACAACATGAACATGGGGGCAAGAGCCCTGGGAATGGACCCGGTGGATCTGCGCCTGAAAAATGTGATGCGCCCCGGCGATGTGGACCGTCTGGAAAATGTTCCCATAGGAAACTTCCGGGCAGCCGAAGCCCTCATGCAGGGGCGGGAGCATTTTCACTGGGATGCCCGAAAAGAGGAGGTAAAGCGCTTCAACCGGGAAAACAAGCGCCTGCGCAGAGGGCTGGGTGTGTCCCTGGGCGCCCATGTGAACACCTTCTATCCCTCCAAGACCGACTATGCCCGGGTGGATATGCGGCTCACGGAGACGGGAAGCGTGCAGATGAACATCACCCTCCACGACCACGGGTGCGGCACGGTGACAGTCATGCAGATGATCGCGGCGGAGGCGCTGGGCATTCCCATGGAGAAGGTGAGCCTGGGCGAGGGCGATACCCGCTATACGCCATTGGATGTAGGGTGCTTCTCCAGCCGTACCACCTATGTCCAGGGACAGGCGGTGTGCCGGTGCGCCGAGCGCTTTAAGGCGCGCCTCAAACAGCATGTGAGCATCCTGGCCCATGTTTCCGAGGAGGAGCTGGTGGTGGAAAATGATCTGGTTTACTCCAAGGTAAATCCCGAGATCAAGTACACCTGGAGCCGCATCGCCGATGATTCCCAGCAGATTTACAAACATGAGGTGTTTGTCAGCGAGGAATATGTGCCCGACACCAACCCCGGCGTGGCAGGGGCCCATTTTGCCATGATGGAGATCGATACATACACGGGAATGACGAAAATCCTGGACTATCTGGCGGTTCACGACATCGGCCAGGCCATCAACCGGGAAATGTGCGCGGCGCAGGTGCAGGGAGCCGTGCTCATGGGCGCAGGAGCCGCCCTTTTGGAGCATGTGGTGACAAAGGACAATGGCCGGCCCATGGGCAGCCTGAAGGATTACCACCTGATTAACTGCTTCGAGGCGCCGAATGTGCGCGTGGAATTTATTGAGGACGGAAAAACGGAAGGGCCCTATGGGGCGAAGTCAATCGGGGAGGTCTGCCATACCCCGGTTACCGCCGCCGTGGTGGGCGCTGTAAACGATGCGCTGGGAAGCGATATGAACCACATTCCCCTGACGCCGGATGTGATCTGTGAATATCTGGCAAAACAGGAGGAGAAAGAGAGGAAAACAGAGGCATGAGGCTGTCATTTATTTTGAATGGAAAGACAACCGTCCTGGAGACGGAGCCGGACAGAAGGCTTTTGGATCTGCTGCGGGAGGATCTGCACCTTACAGGCACAAAGGAGGGCTGCGGCGAGGGCGAATGCGGGGCCTGCACCGTGATTATTGACGGGGAGGCCGTGCACTCCTGCCTGGTTCTGGCCTGCCAGATAGAGGGAAAAAATATTCTGACCATCGAGGGGCTGGAGGAAAATGGGGAGCTCTCCGCCATTCAGCGGATTTTCACCGAGGAAATCGCCATCCAGTGCGGCTACTGCACTGCGGGCATGATTATGTCCGCCAAGGCGCTGCTGATGCACAATCCCAACCCCACGGAGGCGGAAATCCGCAATGCCCTTGCGGGAAATATCTGCCGCTGCTCCGGCTACACCCAGATTATCAGGGCCGTAAAGCGGACGGCCGCGGAAGGAGGATGCTGATATGCGCGAGCTGCTGCCAAAGACCTGGGAGGAGATACCGGGGTGCCTGGGACAGATGACGGAGAAGAGCCGGATTGTGGGGGGAGGAACGGACCTCATCATCAAGATGCGCATGGGGCTTGTAGAGCCGGACGCACTCTGCTATCTGGGATACGTGAAAGAACTGAAAGAAATCCACGAGGAGGGGGACAGTCTGGTGATCGGGGCCTATGCCACCATGACCCAGATTGAGAAAGACCCCAGGGTGCGCCTGCACTATCCGGCGCTGATGGACGCGGCCTCCGATGTGGGCTCCCTGCAGATACGCAACAACGGAACCATCGGGGGAAATATCGGAAATGCCTCCCCGGCGGGGGATCTTCTGCCGGTCCTCTATCTCTACGACGCGGTTTTGGAGATTATGGGGCCTGCGGGTGTCCGCCGGGCGGGGATTGATGAAGTGCTGGCAGGGCCCGGGCGGCTGAACTTAGGCTGCAGGGAGGCCATTGTCCGCATTATCCTTCCGCCAAACAGCCTCTGTACCAGCTTTGTGAAGCTGGGCTCCCGGAAAAAGGTGACGATTTCCCGGATTGGCGTGGCGCTGGGGATTGCCATGGACGGGGATGCCGTGAAGGAGATGCGCCTGATTGTGGGCGCCATCGGCCTGAAGCCTGTCCGCTTCAAGGAGGCGGAGGACTTTATCCGCGCAAAGGCGCTCAATGAACCGAATATCATGGATATCGCGGAGATTTTGTCCCGCTATATCAAAGAAAATGTTGCCAAAGAATTTGACAGGGACTACAAGGTATATGCCGCGAAAGGAGCCGTGATGGACGCGTTTGTGCGGTTAAGGCGCGGCGGGGAAGAGAATGAGAGAAGAGACTGGTAATTTCGCGGGAAAAGCCGCGGCAAAATTCGTCGGTTTAAGCCTTGCCGGGATCCTCCTGTTTTTCGTCCCGGTGTGGGACGGGGCGATTCCGGTGGTCCGCCTGATCGACAGCATAAAAGCTGTGCTGGGAACCAGGCTGGAATGGGTGGCTGTGCTCTCCAGTGTGTTTTTGGCTGCCGGGCTTTTTGGCGGGAAGGTGCTTCACATCCCCGCGCTTGCGGCATGGTTTAAGGAGAGCGGCCCCCGGGTAGGGATATGGGGATTGGGCATCTTCCTCGTAGTGGGGCGGGTTTTAAATCTTCCGAGTCCCGTTCTGGCGGACCCGAGAATCGGGGTTGAGATTTTGTCTCTTGGCTCTACCGTGTTGTTCACCATAGCGTTGGC
>CALWBS010000128.1 GCA_944376135.1 uncultured Enterocloster sp. | reverse complement strand
CCATGGGCAGCGTCCTGGGGCAAGTCATATAAGAGAAAAAAGGCAGCAAAAAACCGGACGGGAAGGCAGATCTTCCCGTCCGGTACTCTTTCGTCCTTTCCTGCCATTTCGGCGTGTGGGTCACGGTTTGGGTCAGAATTTTTGACCCAAACCGCAAAACAACTTTTTGCAACACAAAATCCCCGAAACCCGAAGTTTTCGAGGATTTTTGGAGCTGCTGGGCGGATTTGAACCGCCGACCTCATCCTTACCAACTGATTGGGAGGGTGAGGTCTCCAGCTTTCCAGGCCTTTCGTACCCTTTCTTGTCCGGAGGGCCATTCTTTCCGCCACTCTTGTATCCGTTGTTTCCGTCCGCTCGTTTCGCCGTGTGGGTCACGGTGTGGGTCAAAGGTCCCTGATCTTCTCCAGAAACTCTGGCAGCACATCAAAGATGATGGCACAGATCACAATCCAATTGGTATCCTTATAGTGATGCACCAGCCGGTGCCGAAGTCCGGCAATTTTGATCCACGGAATTTCCGGATTGGCTTTCTTGGACTCGTCCGACAAATTGTAAACGTGCTCTCCGATGTTGTACAGTGGCGTCGTGACCGTCCACTGGATCGTCTCCTCATTGCAGATTTTCTCTGGAGTGATTTGTTCTCTCTGCACATAATTCAAAAGTTTTTTCGTAGTTTCCCGAATCTTCTCAATTCTCTGCTGATCACTGTATTTCATGCGATCTGCACCCCCTCGGCGAAAATTGCATCATAGAAAGCCGACTGGGGATCGATCTCTCGTAGCTCATAAACGTCCACAGGTTTCCCTAAAGCGCAGTGCAGCTCCTCCGCAATACAGAGGACATCTGTTAGGTCAAAATCTTTGCCCCCGACAACGATCAGGTCAATATCAGAGGCGGCATCGGCCTCCTGCCTGGCATAAGACCCAAACAGGATTGCCTTTTCCGCACGATACTTTTTCAGCAGGGGCAGTACGGCGGCGAAAATTTCGTCCTGGGAATAGATATGTTCAGACATGGGACACACCTCCTCTGTGTTTAATATACCATACTAAAACGGGGATTAAAAGTCTTTTCCTGACACTTTCCTGTCTCTGTACACTAGCCACCAAGCTGATGGTTTTACGATAGTGTTAACAAAGAGAAATTTTCCCCATGTGCCCCCTCAAAAATTACGGGGCTGAAAACAATAATAGAGCGTTTCCCCGGAAGCTGAGATTGCGATGCCGTAAACAACGGATACGGCAACAAATCGGAGTGCCCAAATGATAACAGTTTGATAACTCTGCGCCGTACCCCTGGCCATTTCTTTTTTCTGTGATATGTTGTGTCGTTGCAAAGGAGGCGACATAATAAAGGTGCATACCCATAGGACAATTCACCATTGTGTGGAATTTCTATAGTCCGGTTTGGATACTGACTCTTCTGGCCGGTGGTGTTTTGCTCCATGAGCTGGCGGTCTTCTTTAGCTGGAGAACGCAGGGACCGCGTAGAAGCTTCAGGGAACAGGTGCCGTATCAGGCTGCTGATGGTTTTCATAATCGAGAATATATCGTATCAAATCATTGAGGGGTTCATTATGTGTGCGGTCCAAAAAGGCAAAAGAGAGATCTAACTGCAGATGCTCCTTTAATGGAATAATTTTAATATTCTGATTTTGAATATGTTCTGCGACCTTTTTTGCCATCAAGGTAACGGCAGGCTGTGTACTGATAATTTCCTGCAGGGTGTAACGACTCAACTCTGTATTTTGAATATATGGGATAAATCCAACTTTGGCGCATTCGGAAATACAAAAATGAGAGATCCCGGTGTGACTGCCCAAAAAGTAAAAGGATTCATCGGATAACTCCCGCAGGGATACCTCGTCCTGCGATGCCAGCGGATGCTGGTAGTTTACCAAAAGGCAGACTTCATCCCAAATAATCGGGATATGGTGCAGATTTTTTAAATATTTCAGCTCAGGATGAATGCTGCGGAGTATGGCGACATCCGCCTCGCCCTTCAGAAGCTTTTGAAGCACAATATCAGAGTCTCGTTCTTTGATCTGAAGATATATGTGCGGATAGCAGGCCGCAAATTTCTTTAAAGCTTCTACAAGTCCATAATGCGCAACAATCGGAATTGCTGCGATATGAATGGAATTTAGCTTCTTTCCAATAATTTTTCCGGCTGCCTGCTGCATGGCATCGTATTCCATCAATATTCGCTTTACATAAGGAGAAAGTAATTTTCCCCCTCCGGTCAGTTCTACTTTTCGTGTGGTGCGCAAAAAGAGCTCAAAGCCCAGCTCTTTTTCCAGCGCCTTGATTTGTTTGGAAATGGTAGATTGCGACGTATACAGCTGCTCCGCAGCTTCCGAGAAACTGTTCAGCTGTTCAATGGATGCAAAGTATTTCAACTGCTCAATTGTCATAACTCAGGATCGTCTACAGAGAAGCGTAGACGGCGCACTCCTTTCTCTTTCACCAGATTAGTTTTGCATAAATTGTGAAATTTAGCAAATGCAGAATAAAATTTCGCAATCTTATATACAGTATTGCACAAATTCGCGATGAAAGCAAGGAAAATTTAGCTCCGCAGTCGAAAATCATAGTGTCTAACACAGGTCATTTATTCCGAAGCAGAATAAATGGTGAATGTGTATTAGAATTGCACTGGTTCAATGTCATGTTTTATAATAAAAGTACAAAAACCAAGTGAGGAGGGGAGTGCACATGCAGACAGAAATCAACGATCTGCGAACTGCGCTGGAGTACTTAAAAACAATTCCGGGCCAGTACCTGGAAACGGACGTAGAGGTGGATCCCATCCATGAGCTTTCCGGTGTATACCGCCGGATTGGCGCGGGTGGAACGGTACGCCGGCCCACAAGAGAAGGCCCTGCCATGTTGTTTACAAACGTGAAGGGACATCCTGGAGCCAAAATTGCCATAGGGCTGATGGCCAGCCGCAAGCGAGTGGCCTATCTGCTGGGAGCGTCTCCTCAGAACCTGGGTCGGTTCCTGATGGAATCAGTTGGAAACCCGCTCGCGCCTGAGCTGATCAGCGGCCCAGCCCCCTGCCAGGAAAAAATATACCTGGCGAGTGAGCCCGGCTTTGATGTGGGCAAGCTAGTGCCGGCCTCTACCAACACCCCGGACGATGGAGGCCCCTATATTACACTGGGACTTTTACGGGCCAGGGATCCTGAGACCGGAAAAACCGATGTGACAATTCACCGGCTTTGTATTCACGATGCCAACACAATTTCCGTATTCCTGCAGCCGGGATCCAGACACCTGGGGATGATTTACGAAAAATATGAGCGTATGGGGAAACCGATGCCGCTGTCCATCAACATCGGCTTAGACCCCGCCGTTTATATCGGCGCGTGCTTTGAGCCGCCTACCACACCCTATGGATATGACGAACTGTCTGTGGCCGGCGCCTTGCGCAAGCGTCCAGTCGGGCTGATTCCGTGTAAGACGCAGGACATCGAAGCTGTGGCCAATGCGGAGATCGTGATAGAAGGCGAAGTGCTTCCCGGTGTTACCGTACGGGAGGATATCCCGACCGGAAGCGGTTATGCAATGCCGGAATTCCCAGGCTATACGGGCGACGCATTTCCCCACTGCAATGTAATCAGGGTTACCGCGGTAACGACCCGGACCGATCCCATTATGCAGACCTGCATAGGTCCCTCTGAGGAGCACGTATCCATGGCGGGTCTTCCCACCGAGGCCAGTATCCTCTCTATGGTAGAGCGGGCTCTGCCGGGGAAGGTCACCAATGTATACGCTCACTCCGCCGGCGGAGGGAAGTATATGGCGGTACTTCAGATCAAGAAGACGGTTCCTACAGATGAAGGGAAGCAGCGCCAGGCCGCCCTGCTGGCGTTCTCCGCGTTCCCTGAGCTGAAAAATGTCATTCTCGTGGACGAAGATGTAGACATCTTTGATTCCAACGATGTGTTGTGGGCAATCAATACACGCTTCCAGGGAAATCTGGATACCATCTTTATCCCTGGGGTCCGCTGCCACCCGCTGGATCCTTCGTCCCATCCGGAGTATCATCCGCTGAATCGGGACCGAGGAATTTCCTGCAAAACGATCTTTGACGCCACGGTGCCTTTCGACTGCAAGAAAAAGTTTACACGCGCCCGCTTTATGGAAGTGGACCCTAAGCACTGGGCCCCAGAACTGTTCTAAGCAGTTCAAAAAATATATCGTTAGGAGGTTTTTCTGTGAAAGATGCGATGGAGAAATTACTTGATCCGAGAGGTTTCCAGACACGGGAGGTCATTGAACTGGCGAAGCGCCCCACGCTGGATGAGCTGCGCAAGGGAAAGATCCTATTCTACAACAACACAAAGCTCGGTTTCTGCAACTACTATACCGTCTTTGACCGCATCAAAGAACACTTAACTCAACTTGGCATCACCAATTTCGTTGAGTACACCGAGACGGTTCGCGGGAAAAACACACCCGCGCTGGAAGCGTACGCCGCTATGCTCGCCCAGGAAAAACCCACGGCGGCGATTGTAGCCTTCGGCGATATGGGAACGTCTTCCTCCACCACTATTTTGAGCATCGCCCTTGAAAAATTAGGAATTCCCACGGTCTATATGACGGCCCCTCCCGGCTCGGGTATCACGGAGGGCGTCGGGGTCTACCGAGCGGGCAACCTGTGCCTGTGCTCCGTCGACATCTATCAAGCCAGCACGGTGGAAGAGGTCGCCGAACAGGTGGACCTCAAATGGGACTACATCATTGGTTCCCTCACCAGCAACGGGGAGGAGCTGAAGCGGCTGTCGCACATTGATTTTAAGATGGATAAGGTGCCTCCCGCGGCAGACGGTATGCTTCCCCTGGAGCTTCCCTACGATGCAGAGAAGGTTAGGGAGCCAGGCGCCTATATGGAAGAAGTCAACGCGTTTTTCAATCAGGAGCATATCAGTGATGGCCTACCGATTATCCCTCCTACCAAGCGGAGGTACGAGGCCATGCTGGAGTACTGCCCCTTTGATCCAGACCTGGTGCTCTGCGACCAGGTGGGCCCGTCCGGACGCAATATCACAGTGAAGGACGTCGCCGTTGCTGCGGTCATGGCGGGGTGTGTACCAAAGGCGATGCCCATCCTTGTAGCAGCGTTCAAGGCGCTGAATAGTCCGCTGTATAACCTCAACCAATCTGTCACCACGTCCCATCCAGGCGGTAATCTGGTGCTGGTGTCGGGACCGATCGCCCAGGAGATCGGGATTTCCGGAAAACAGGGCTGCCAAGGTCCTGGCTGGCCTATGAACGCCACCATTGGGCGGGCCGTCAACCTAGTTATTATGAATGTCTGCCGTTCCGTCCCGGGGATCTGTGACCTGGACTGTATTGCCTCTCAAGCGGAGTTCACCTATTGCTTTGCGGAAGAGCCCTCCTTGGCACAATGGAACATGATCAATGAAGATCGATATAATTCCGAGACTACGACGGTATATGTGCTCAAGGCTGAGCCGATTCATGATATCATTGATTTTTTAAGCCTCAACGGCCACGACCTGCTTGATACCATCACGCACTGCTGCACGACCCTAGGCTCGAACAACGCCTACATGCCAGGACCCCTCATCATCTGTCTGACCCCGGACCACGCCATGATGCTGAAGAAGGCCGGCTATACCAAGGAGATGATTCAGGAGCATATCCATACCTATGTGTATCACGAGGTGCCTATGGTCCGCAACCGCGGTCTGGTGCCTGTCCGGCCGACTAGCTTTGCAAACCGGCACCCCATGCCGGTTACCCGCACCCCCAAGGATGTGGAGGTCGTCACCATTGGCGGGCGCGGTGGTCATTCCGGCGTGATCCTGCCCTGGGCGCTTCACAGCGAAGGCTGTGTGGAGCCGGTCGCCATGCCTGATGGGACCATCGCCAGGTCGATCGAGGATTTCAAACGGTAAGCGCGCAATTCCCTAAATATAAAAACGAGGTGAAAAAGATGGGTTATTGTACAACGATGAACAAAGTGGGCAGCTATGACACTAAGTTTGACGTGATCGTCTGCGGAGGCGGCACCTCAGGTGTTGCTGCTGCCATCTGTGCGGCACGGACCGGCGCGAAGACCCTTCTGGTAGAGCGCACCGGCGCCCTCGGCGGCCAGATGAGCGTATCCGGCCCTCCTGGGTTCGCTTACGCCCGTCTGTTCAATCCCCAGGGAAAGCGAGATGTGGGGGGCTTCCTGGAGGAGACCTATCAGCGGCTTTATCGCTCCGGTCATGCGCTGCCCCACCTGCGCTACCCTGTACGCGAAAAAGCCGGCTACGGCTTTTCGTACGTTGATCCCGATTGGTGGACCTTCCTCATCTATGAGATGATGGAGGAGGAAGAGGTAACCCTGCTGCTGGATACCCTGGTGGTGGGAGTTACCAAGGAGGGGGACACAGTCACCGGGATCGTGGTGGAGAACGCCAATGGGCGTAATGAGATTGCCGGAAAGATTGTGATCGACTGTACCGGAGAGGGATATGTTAGCCTTCAGGCCGGTGTGGAGTGCGACATCGTCCCCAGAGATGACGTGCAGCCGCATACGTTGGCCTTCACAGTAGATGGCGTGGACTGGGAGAAGCTGCTGCGCTATGTCCGTTCGCATCCGGAGCAGTTCTCGTTCAAACAGCTGATTCTCCCGTTTAAGGGAGCCAACACCCAGGAAGACGTGGTCCGGATGTATGAGCGGTGCTACGACATAAAGGAGCTGGGTGAGCTGATGGGCTTCTATGAGCTTCGGGATATTGCACTGAAGAATGGCGACTGGCATCCGTTCTCCGGCGCCGGGTTTTTCCTCACCCCCAAGGAGGGTGGGCACATCCAGGCTCATTTCCAGCACTCTTCTCAGGTGGATAACTGTCTGGCTACCGATGCCTGGGATCTATCTAGGTGTAATATTGAGTGCCGCAAGCAGAACATGATTGCCTGGCGTTTCTTCAAAAATTATGTCCCGGGCTTTGAGAATGCGTACATCACCAAGGTCTGTACGGAAGTGCGGCTGCGGGAAGGTCCGCGCATTATTGGGGACTACATTCTGACCAGAGACGATGTGGAGGAGGCCAAGCAATTTCCTGATACCATCGGCAAGTCCTCCTTCAAGGCCGGCGGATATCATGTGGCGTCCATGGATACCTTGAACCATGTAGCCGCTACGGGCAGCTCTGTGAAGCAGGGCGACGTCATTGTCAATAAGAGCGCCCTGGCCTATCCCAAGGATGGCGGCTCCTATGACATTCCCTATCGCTGCCTCGTTCCGAAGAAGGTGGATAATCTTTTGGCAGCCGGCAAGTGTGTTTCCACAGACCGTCCCGCATATCTGCGGTATGTCCATCAGACGATGGTGACCGGCCAGGCGGCCGGCACTGCCGCGGCGCTGTGTGTCAAGAAGGGAATCACTCCGCGCCAGATGGAGCAGGATGTAAGCGAGCTTCAATCCACGCTTGTGGCCCAGGGCGCAATCCTCTTTGAGTGTCCGGAGTCCTAACCCAGGCCGCTCCCGCGGGGCTTAGCCCCGCGGGAGGCCTTCCCTCCCGTCCGCAGCTGAGAACAGCGCTCAATGTGATTGGCAGGAAACGTGAGGCTCTTTTGGGGCCTTGAGAAGGACTTCGGCGGCGGAAGGTCCGGGCTGTAAGAATGCTGGAGAAAGGGAGTTGATGAAATTTTGTCCAAGCATGCGAAGTTGGTTTATCTGCATATCCTGATTGCCTTCGTCATCTTTTTGGCACTCAAGCTGAGTATTCCGGCGGCAAATGGCTTGACACCGGCTGGAGTGAACGTCATTGCAGTCTTTATCCCAATCCTCTATCTCTGGCTTTCCGTCGGAACTGATTGGGTCAGCTGGCTGGCTTTAGGACTGCTGATTATGACGGGAATCGCCACTCCGGACGAGATTTACGCGGATACTTTGGGAGCACCCCTGATCATCACCGTCATTGCTATGATGTCGTTCAGCAAGGTGCTTGCTGACACAGGGGTCATTGATACATTGGTAAAATGGATGATGACCCGGGAAATTGTACGAAATCGTCCCTATGTCTTTATCTGTATGATGCTCACAGCCTGCGCGATTGTCAGCGCGTTTGTATCTATTGCGGCGGTTTCTCTAATCTTTTTGTCCATGATCTCCGCCGTCTGCTCACAAATCGGCTATAAAAAGGGAGATCCCTTTTATACAGCGCTTTGCCTGGGCGTTTTCTGGGTTACAAACGCATTTAATGGCGGCTCCCCGTTTGGACATGCCATGCCTGTTGTTATGATGAGCACAGCGTCTGCCGCCGGCAGTCCGATCAGCTACACGCAGTGGCTGGCCGTGGGGATTCCCTATGCTGTAATCACCACCATCGCATGCATGGCCATTATCTGCCTGATCTGGCGGCCTGAGGCGTCAAAATTCCGAGATTATGATTTGGACGCGGCACGAAAAGAGGTCAAGCCGTTGACCAAACAGGGAATTATTACTGTTGTGGTTTTCGCGGCGGTTGTGGTCTACTGGGTGCTGCCGGAGGTGGCGGCAAATCTTATCCCGGAAACTGTAATGAGCTTTATCAACAGTTGGGGGACGACGATTCCCTTGATTTTCTCCATGTCCCTTCTGTGCGTCCTCCATGTGGACGGCAAGCCCGTTACCACGTTCCCAGTGATGACCAGTACCGCGACGGTTTCGATGCTGGTGTTTATCGGGGCGGTCACCGTTTTAGGCAATATCGTCAGCAACGCGGATTCCGGCATTTCCGAATGCCTGAACAACATTCTCTCCCCCGTTACCGCGAACATGTCGCCCTTTATGCTGGTGCTTGTCGTGGCGCTGGGGACTATCGTGCTCACAAACTTTATCTCGAACACGGTGTGTATGCTTTTGTTCTACAGCTTATCTATGCCCCTTATGAGCGCGATGGGGGAGCCCGTGCTTGGATTGACCGTTGTGATTGTGGCCATGGCGAGCTTCGCTTCGCTGGTGCCGTCTGCGGCGGTTACTGCTCCGTTCTTTTTTGGACCCGAGCATATCACGATCAGAAATTCTTTCAAGTGGAATGTTCTCGCCATTGCTTTGGCGTGGGTGATCGGCACATTTATCACATATCCGCTGAGCAATCTCCTTTTATGATAATACAAAATTTTCCTGGACGGAAGGGGGAGGCTGGTGCTCCGGCCTCCCCGCCGTCTTCTTGGTATAAGGTGGCCGTGCTGTAAGCCCCGCCATTGCACCGCCCCATACAGGCGGAACAGGATTTGTTTTCCAATGTGGGAAGGAGGAGCGCCTCACTATGACAGGCAGGGAAGTCAAAAGAGTTATTGTCGCTGTAACTGGGGCCAGCGGCGCGCCGCTGGCCCTGAGGCTGCTGCAGGCTCTGCGAAAAGAAGCCAATATGGAGATACACCTGGTGCTGAGCCGGGGTGCCGAACGAACCCTAGAATATGAGCTCCCCGCTCAAAAAAAGACACTGCTTAGTTTGGCTGATGTTTTGTATCATAACTCAGACATAGGTGCCGCAATTGCCAGCGGCAGCTTTCGGACTGCTGGAATGGTGATTATTCCATGCAGTATGAAAACGGTTGCCGGTATCCATAGCGGCTATTCGGACAACCTGATCCTCCGCGCAGCGGACGTGTGCCTGAAAGAGGGGCGGCCATTGACACTGGTTCCCCGCGAAATGCCCCTGTCCGCGATTCATCTGCGGAATTTGTATGATCTCTCTATGATGGGGGCTGCAATCATTCCTCCGATGATGACCTTTTATGATCATCCCGAATCCATTGACGATATGGTCACGCATCTAATCGGAAAGATCCTGGATCGGCTGAATGTACCAGCGGTATACAAACGCTGGGGTGAGTGATTGAGTCAATACCGCGAGAAGGAGAGCTGTCATGAGTAAGGCGATTTATCATATTACGGCTGGCACGTGCGGCAAATATCAAATTAAACTTCAGGCAATTCGCTGCGGCTCGGATTACAGCGTGACGATTTGTGGCGGCGAACGCGACCACGTGGGGGCAGTCGCACTTGGATGCGACGAATCTGATATCAGTGGACACGAAAACCGAGGAGCCACCGTTAGCATACTTTGCGCGCTCGGGCACAGGGATGATAAGGTGGCTTGGTGGGCCGCCAAATATTTGGCGACGGAACTGAAGTGCACGATCAGCGTATCGGCTGGGATCCATGTGGACAACGCGGATCAAGAGGAGATCAAATGCCTGCTGGAGAACAGCAAAGCCGCATGCAGGCAATTTGTTGACAGAATACGAGAAAGCGATCTGGGCCACCGGTCCGTGGAAGGAGAAGAGATATGAGCGACGGCGAACCCCAGGTAATTCTGGTCGATTTTCAGGACAGGCAGATTGGCGCTATGGAGAAAATACAAGCCCATCAAGAGGCTCGTCTTCACCGGGCATTTTCCGTCTTTTTGTATCACGACGACCAAATTTTGCTGCAAAAACGGGCAAAAAGCAAGTATCATTGCGGATCCCTGTGGACAAATACCTGTTGTTCTCACCCGGCCCCCGGAGAGGATATATGTAAGGCGGCCATAAGACGGCTCAAAGCAGAGGTCGGAATCTCCATTCCGTCGCTTCAGGAGTTGTTTTTCTTTTTTTATTATAGTCACCTGGATCATGGACTGACAGAATATGAGTGTGATCATGTCCTCGTGGCGGAGTATACAGGGCCTTATCAATGCAATCAGGAGGAAGCCGAGTGTATGAACTGGGTCCGCGTCCAAAAAATAGAAGAGGCTATGCTGGAGCGTCCCCAGCAATTTACCCCTTGGTTTTTCATCTCCGCACCACAGGTGATCCAATGGATGAAATCTCACACGGCGACCTTTAGGACGTAGCGCTTGGGAAAATTTCTCTGTTTGCCTTTGCTGCATGCGGCAAAAACAAACACAGAAGAATTCTTTTTTGAAGACAGCTTTAGCTTAGACCTTGTTTGAAAAACTGTACAAAAGGACAAGATATATAAAACTAGAGGTATGAAACGCTATGAATGAACGAGAGAAGAATGGGAGCGAGTTAAACCGTTTCTGCTGCCGGAAGAAACGGGAAAGCGAGGACGTCCCCGTAAAGGACAACCGGACGATGCTGAACGGAATACTCCAGATTGCCCGAAGCGTCGCACAGTGGCGGGAACTGCCGGAGACCTACGGCCTTTGGCAGAGTGTGTAAGCCTGATTCGCCAAATGGCGGGATGACGGCACATTGGAAGCGGTGCTTCATGTACTGTCTGAGAACGCGGACATGGAAAATCTGAGCATGGATTCCACTTGCATCAAGGTACACGAAAGCACCCATGGTGGGGGAAAACGGCGGATAAGTCAGCCGGTCGTGTGGAACAGGTACGGACGACGGCCCGCTGAACCGTAAAAAATCACTCCAGGAAAGCAGCAAGGTCCAGGCGCGGAAAGCCGCGCCTGGACCTCCTTTTTTCCCCGTATGGGTCAGAATCTGGGTCAGATTTCAGGTCAGGAAAAACGAGCGAAAACGAGACTTGTGAAGGGGCCTTTCTCTGGAGATTCCCATGGCAGAGCCGCTTCTCCGGAAATGGTCTCCATGGAGCAGGGCAAGCAGAGCATTTGGCTTGCCGCAAGCGGCCGCCAAACGCCTTTTGCGGGCAGAAGCCCGCACCCACTTTCCCTTCGAGGCCGTCCCCACAGGGCTAATTGATAACAATCTGATAACAGTGGCCGGTTACACTGGCTATCCACAAAAAGATCTGGTATGGTGTGCTTC
>CALWBS010000127.1 GCA_944376135.1 uncultured Enterocloster sp. | reverse complement strand
TATTATGTGCTGCGCCCCTATGCCCAGAAGGCCAGCAAAATTGTGACCCCGGTGGATTCGGAAAAGACGGTTACCCGGCCTCTTCTCTCCAGGGAGGAGGCGCTGAAGCTTATCGACGGTATCCGGGAAGTGCCGGAACTGGAAGTTCCAAGCGACAAGCAGAGGGAGGAGCGCTATAAGGAGGCGCTGAAAACCTGTGACTGCCGGGCTTGGGTGGGGATGATAAAAACTCTGTATACGCGCAGGCGCAGCCGGATGGCCCAGGGCAAGAAAATGACGGATCTGGACGAGCGGTACTTCCGCTCTGCGGAGGACAACCTGTGTTCCGAGCTCTCGGTATCTTTGGGAATGCCCAGGGAGGACGTGGAGGCGTGCATCAAGGAGAGAGTTACGGAAAAATAAGAGCAGCCGTTCAGGACGGCAAAAAATAGGGGTAAGAAGATGCCGTTCTAAACAACTGCAAATAAGGACAAGAAAAGTGGGAGATTGCTGAAAGAAATCTCCCATTATTTATATCCGCAGGGTACCTCTCAATGCATGCCCTTCGGGCGGGCGCGCTTCGTGCGAAAAGAATCCCCTTGCTTATTCAATAATTGTCCCGGCCTGTCCCTCCAGACTGGCTTTTGCCTTGTCGAGGGAGGTGATGATGGCCTTGCGGCCCTTTCCCTTCTCCAGGAAATCAATGGAGGCGGAAATCTTGGGCAGCATGGAGGCGAATTCAAACTGGCCCTGTTCGATGTAGTCCTTTGCCTGGGCGATGTCCATATGGCGAATAGGCTGCTCGTCGGGGGTGCCGTAGTTTAATGTCACGTTGTCCACACTGGTGAGAATCATCATCACATCTGCGTCAATCTCCTTGGCGAGGAGGCCGGCGGCAAGATCTTTCTCAATAATGGCGCTGGCACCCCGCAGGTTATATCCCTGCTCCATCACCGGGATGCCGCCGCCCCCGCAGGCAATGACAATCTGATCCGCGTCCATCAGGGCCTTGATGGCGTCGATCTCCACAATAGCTACGGGACGGGGAGCCGCCACAATCCGGCGGTATCCGCCTTCCACGGCGGTGACATGGTTGCCCTTGGCTTCCTCCTCCTTGGCTTCCTCCTCGGTCATCACCCGGCCAATGACCTTAACCGGGGTGTAGAAGGCCTCGTCATAGGGGTCGACAGTGACCTGGGTGAGAACAGTGCTCACGGGCTTATAGATGCCCCGCTTGATGAGCTCTGCCCGGATGCCGTTCTGAAGG
Source organism: uncultured Enterocloster sp. (assembly GCA_944376135.1). GTDB lineage: Bacteria > Bacillota > Clostridia > Lachnospirales > Lachnospiraceae > Enterocloster. The sequence goes on along the minus strand of CALWBS010000127.1, from coordinate 2,164 downwards.
TCGTAGCCGATGTAGCCCTGGCTCATGGCAGAGCAGACAGACATAGGGGCCATGCTGTACCCGTCGTGCTGGCGGCCAAATTCGTTCATAGCTGTATGGATCATGCCCATCTGGGGCGCATTGCTGTGGACAATGGCTACCTGCCAGCCGTCCTGGATAAAATCCCCGATAATTTTGGATGTCCGGGCTACCGCCTCCTTCTGTTCCGGAAGGTTGTTTCCCATATCTTTATGGCCGATGTCCACCACGATGCGTTATTATGCCATAGTCCTTGTACCTCGCTTATTCTGCTATATTTTCGTTCAAAACAGATATCATTAATTATAGGGTAACTTGATAAAAAAAGCAACGGAAAGAGAAAAAAGATAGTGGCAAAACAAAAGCAGTCATGTTATACTGACAACGAAACGAACAGAAAAGAAAGGCGGGGAGCGGATGGAAAAAAAGAGAAGGATTCTCCCCGACGGATGGCTGTCTTGTGCGGCCTGTGCCGCGGCTGCAGGTATTGCGGGAAACTTCTTTATAAGAATACTGCCTTGGCCCGCCTTTATGCTGGAGAGCTTCCGGCCGGCTGCCGAGACCTCAGCCCGGGGCGGTCCCGCTTTTCTCGCTGCGGCCCTTTTGGCGGGACCTTTGATAGAGGAAGCGATTTTCCGCGCGGGTATCTATGGTTTTCTGCGTCCAAGGCTGGGAACCGGGGCGGCAGCGGTCTGCTCCGCCCTGGCATTCGGTCTGTATCACGGCAACTGGATTCAGGGAATTTACGGGTTTATGATGGGCATGCTGCTGGCGTGGGGATATGAGCGAAGCAGCTGCAGAAAATATGCGGTAGCTGTTTTGATGCATGGGGCTGCCAATCTGGCGGCCTTGGCGGTATTTGGATAGGAGGACTTAAACGTGAAGCTTTTGACGATAGCCATACCCTGCTATAATTCGGAGGCATATATGGAGCACTGCATCCATACGCTTCTCGCAGGGGGAGATGAGGTGGAAATCCTGATTGTGGACGACGGCTCTACAAAGGACAGGACGGCAGAGATTGCGGATTCCTATGAGAAGAAGTATCCGGGCATCTGCCGGGCGATTCACCAGGAAAATAAGGGGCATGGCGGTGCGGTGAACACGGGACTTGCCAATGCCACGGGAATTTTCTTCAAGGTGGTGGACAGCGACGACTGGGTAAATGAGGAGGCATACCGTCAGGTTTTAGAGACCTTAGGCCGCTTTGTGTACCGGGGCGATACCCTGGATATGCTGGTCACCAACTTCGTCTACGAGAAGGAGGGGGCACGGCGCAAAAAGGTGATGAATTACCACACCGCATTTCCCAAGGACCGGGTATTTGGCTGGAAGGATGTGAAATTCTTCATGACAGGCCAGTATATCCTGATGCACTCTGTGATTTACCGGACAGAGCTTCTGCGCCAGTGCGGTCTGGAGCTTCCGGAACATACCTTTTATGTGGACAATATTTTCGTGTATCAGCCCCTGCCCCATGTGAAAAAGATTTATTATTTGGATGTGAATTTTTACCGGTATTTCATCGGGCGCTCTGACCAGTCAGTGAATGAGTCCGTGATGATCGGACGGATTGACCAGCAGTTCCGCGTGACTAAGCTGATGCTGGGATACTATGATGTGACGAAGATCGGAAACCGGAAGCTGCGGCATTATATGATCCAGTATTTGGAGATCATGATGACGATCTGCTCGGTTTTGGCGATTAAGTCGGGGACAGAGGAGAATCTGGAGAAGAAGAAGGAGCTGTGGCAGCATTTGAAAAAGCAGAACCTGCCGCTGTATCTGCGGCTGCGCTTCGGATTTCTGGGCCAGGGCTGCAACCTGCCGGGAAAGGGAGGAAGAGAGCTTCTGGTGCTGGGGTATAAGATTACGCAGAAGTTTTATGGGTTCAATTAAATGCCCATCCCCGGGGCGAGGTGTGTGCCGCCCCGGGGAGTGAGAGGGGCGATTCGCCTAAAAACGGGCGCAAAATTTATTGAAAAAAATTGAAGAAAAAGTCTTGACAATTAACGCAACTTGTCCTATACTAAACAGGCAGTCGCGAAACGGCTGGATAAAGATGGATACGGGGTCTTAGCTCAGCTGGGAGAGCATCTGCCTTACAAGCAGAGGGTCACAGGTTCGAGCCCTGTAGGCCCCATCC
>CALWBS010000126.1 GCA_944376135.1 uncultured Enterocloster sp. | reverse complement strand
CAGAGAACCGAAATTCTTTTTCAGTCCCTTTACCTGGATAATGATTTCCTTTTTGTTTGTCTCGTTAGTCATGTGCATGCAGCCTCCTCTCCAGGATTCCTACCAGCCGCTTTAAAAGATATGTAATGAGGAAGTAAATGACAGCGGTCACAATCAGCGGCTCAAAGGCCAGGAACGTGTTGGCCCGTACAGAGTTTGACGTATACGTCAGCTCATGGAGGGCAATTACTGACACAATTGAGGTTTCCTTAATCAAAAGGATGAACTCGTTGCACAGAGACGGCAGCACATTTTTAATGGCCTGAGGAATGATAATGTACCAGTTTGCCTGAAGCTTTGACATTCCAATGCAGCGCGCTGCTTCCATCTGCCCCTTGTTTACCGCCTGCATGCCGGCTCGGGTGTGCTCCGCAATGTAGACAGAGCTGTTCACTGTCAGAGATACTACTGCCGCCCAGAATTGGGGCAGGGAAGTAGCGATCCCATAATACACAATGAATATCTGTACCATGACTGGAACTCCCCGTATGAAATTGATCCATCCGTCGATAATACTGCTGATAATGGGGTAATTCTGTACCCGGAGCATTCCCATTGCCACGCCGACCACCGTAGCCAGAATCAATGTCCAGAAAGCCAGTTCCAGAGTTACCTTCAGCCCATCTGCGTAAAGGAACCAATATTCCTTTAAAAATGTAAAATTAAGTCCAAAAATCATATGTTTCACCTCTAAGTACACCCAGAGCGGCTTTTCTTAAAAACCTACTCGCCAATTACTTCAATAAAATACTTGCGGATCTGAAGGCCGTCCATTTCTACAAAATAAATATTCTGCTCCCGACCGGACATCATTTTTCCGTCAATAACCGGGAAAATACAGTGGTTTCCGGCCAGCATGGATTTCAAATGGCCCGGCGCATTTCCGGAGCAAGTGCCATAAGTGGGAAGCATATGGGTGTGTACATAGGGATAATCATGGGGCACCAGGCGTTCCAGCTCCATTTCTATATCCTTCTCTACACAGGGCAGCGCCTCGTTGATCATAATTCCTGTAGTGGTATGCTTTGTGATAACCGCCACCATTCCATTCTTAATTCCGCTTTCCTCTACGGCCTTCTTTACATCGTCCGTAATTTTTATCATCTCAAATTCCTTGTGACTTTCCACTTGATTCTCTATCAGCTTAACCATGACTACTCCTCCAATCCTAAAAACCGAACTGCATTCCCTCCCAGAATGGCATCCATCACATCATCTCTGAGCGGAAGATTCTTAATTCCTTCCAGGCTTCTCACATGACGGAATCTGGGGTTATTAGACCCAAACATCACCTTGTCTTGAAAACAGTTTTGAAGCCAATTCAGATTCATGTTGACGGAAAACAAATGAGAATACCAATTCTTGGGCGAATCCATGTAAACCATAGATGTATCCGCATACACATTGGGATATTTCATCAGCATCATGATGGTCTCCTCCCACCAAGGCCATCCCATATGGGCCAGGCAGAAGCGGAGGGAGGGATATTTTTCCGCCACATCTTCAAACCGGATAGGTTCTGAATACTTGGCAGGGGTGTTTGGCTCCCAGCTGTATCCCGCATGGAACATGATAGGTTTGTTTTTCTCCTCACATACCTGATAGAGAACATCTAAGCAGGGATCATCTGGATACATATGAAGACGTGAAAGATTCAGCTTCAATCCCATAAGTCCCAGTTCATCGAATGCCCGAATCAGTTCCTCCTTCGCCCCCGCCTTTCTGGGATCCACGCTGGCAAACCCGATAAAATGCTCCGGACTCTTCTTTACAATCTTTGCCATCTCATCATTGCTCACCATCGGCCGCCCGGACTTCGCCGAATAATCTTCTGGCAAGAGAACTGCTTTGTCAATCTGCGCATCTGCCAATAGAGTCATCTCAAAGTCAATGGGATTGATTCCTGATTTGAACACTCCAAACTCCTGTCTGCGGAAATTTAAGTCTTCCGGCTTTTCATTAATCACGTCAAATAACAAGGGATGTACATGAATATCAATTACCATATTGATTACGCTCCTTTTTTATAATTTTCGCTGCCTTTGTTTACAGATAAGGATCAAATACGGAAATGACTTTGGATGCCCGTTCTGCTCCGCTCTGTATGCATTCGGCCACCGGCCTTCCATCAATAAGACCGGAAATAACTCCCGCAAAATACGAATCCCCGGCTCCCACAGTATTGACCACCTCTTTTACCGGTACAATATCTCCCCTATAAAATTGGGAACCGTCATAAGCAAGGGAACCATTTTTCCCAAAGGTAGCTATCATAAGCTTTACCCCCAAGGAACAGGCATAGCGGAGAAATTCTTTTCCCTCCTCCAAATCATCTTCAAAGGAAATAAGCCCACAGTCAATGTTGGAAAGAACCTCTTTTATATCCGGATGTCTCCGCTGATTGCTGAGGTCAAAGAATATCCTCATTTCTCCCGAAGCCGGCTTCATTTTTTTCCGAATGTCTTCCAAACGGTGTATCAGCCTTCCGGTAAAATCTGAATGCACCATATCATGGGATGCAATAAAGTCAATGGCTTCCTCAGAGAATTCATACCCTTCCATAATCCCTCGAACCGGCTCTCCGTGATGCCTGTCCTTGTCCACCAGGTACAGAGGAACCTTTGGTGTCTCGCCTCCTGGAATGATCTCCAAATGACTGCAGTCAATTCCTCTCGTCTGAAAAGCTTTCAAAGACTTCTTTCCATACATATCATCTGAAACAGCCGAAATAACAGAAGCCTTCACATCTTTCCGCATCTCCAAAAGATTAAACAGAACATCTATCCCATTTCCCGTCACATACCATCGATTATCAAAATCAGGATAGTAATCAATACAGACATATCCTGCCGCCGCAAACTTGACCACTGCATCTGCTCCCTTCTGTAATTCACTTTTGTTATAACACATCTGCTGTTGTCTTATTATGTTATGTATATGTTATATTTCATTTTCTTCTATTTGTCAATATAATTTATATATTTTGATGATTTTTGTTATTACGCAGCCATTTGTATAGCGAAGTAGTAACTATTTTATAAGTTTCCGCCTTTCTAATTATACATTTTATACAAAAAGCAGTCCAAGTATGGGGATACCCATACTTGGACTGCTTTTATTCGGCACTGTTGCTCCTGTATTCATTATCGCCACAGCGCTGTTTAGCTTATAATTGTCAATTTATAGCGCTGCGGATTAATAATTTGCGTACCCGAATGAATCACTTCTCCCGCTTCGTCAAGGGCTTCTCCGCTCAGCAGCAAAAGAACCTCTCCCTGCTTCATTCCCAGGCACTCCACTTCTTTTTGCCCCGCATACCCTACCTCTACAGTTTTTATCGCATGTACAGGTATATCTCCATGGCTGCGGAGGATTGCATATACTGATTTTGTCAAATCCTCCTGAAGCAAATATGAAAAGCGGGATGAAAAATAAAGAATTTCAATCATAACGGGAATCCCGTCACATCCCCGGATCCGCGAAAGCTTAATCACCCGTTCTCCTTCCTGAATTCTAAGATGCCGGCTTAGTTCCACTCCTGCCAAAATCCATTCTACTCCCATGATCTCCGCAGAAGCGACCTTACCGTCATTCGCGCAAACTTCCGTAAACCCCATTCCCCTTCCATCATCAATGCGATTCAATTTTCGAGGGGCCACAAAAGTTCCCAGCCCCTGATGCTTAATGACGTATCCCTCCTCCGCAAGGATCTCCATTGCTTTTCGCAATGTTATCCGACTAACTGAATATTCCTGGCTCAGCTCCAGCTCAGAAGGCAGTTTTTCATTTTCTCTGAGAATTCCTTCTTTTATTTGTTTTTTTAAATCCTCCGCCAGCTTTTGATACAATGGTAAAATTGGTTGACTCTTCATAGTTCCCCTTTCAACAGCCCTATCTGTTGATTGGCCGATAATACAATTACAATACAATTATCTTAACATTTTTCTCCTTTTTATACAAGCGTATTTAAAAAGCCGCAAAAACGACGCAGGCCTTTAAAGCCTCGCGCCGCTTTGCGGCTCTTCACTGTTCTATTCAGTTATCTTCTTTACAAACTGCCGCTCTCAATCGGCTTAAACACCCGTGTCACCGTCAGATCGTCCTTCTTCCGGAACTCCTCCGCCATGCGCACAGCCTCCTCGCAGAACTGCTCCTGGGAATTTATAAGGACCTTGCCCCGCTTATCCTCTTTTTCATAGGTACCGTCGGGCTGAAGCATATGGGCCTTCACATTATCCTCCAGCTCCACCTCCAGGATATGGATAACCTGCTTTTTGAGCTCCGGATCCTCCACCGGGAAGGTGATTTCCACCCGACGGTCCAGGTTCCGCGGCATCCAGTCCGCACTTCCCATGTACACCTCCGGACTTCCGTCATTGTAGAAGTAAAAGATACGGCTGTGCTCCAGGAAATTCCCCACGATCGAGCGGACGGAAATATTTTCGCTTAAGTCCGGAACTCCAGCCTTTAAACAGCAGATGCCTCGGATCACCAGTTCAACCTTTACCCCTGCCCAGGATGCCTCGTACAGCGCCGTGATAACCTCTTTATCACAGAGGGAATTCATCTTGGCCATAATATGGGCCGGACGGCCCATCCGCGCATTTTCCGTTTCCCGGCGGATCATACGCAGAAATCTTCCCCGAAGCCACAGGGGGGCTACGATGAGCTTGTTCCAGGAAAGAGGCTCTGAATATCCGGAAAGCATGTTGAACACCGCTGTGGCGTCCTCGCCGATCTGCGGGTCACAGGTAAGAATTCCGCAGTCCGTGTACTGCTTGGCCGTGGAATCATTGTAATTTCCTGTGCCCAAATGAACATAGCGGCGGATTCCATCCTCCTCCATGCGCACCACCAGGGTAATCTTGCTGTGAGTTTTAAGCCCCACAAGACCATAAATCACATGGCAGCCCGCTTTCTCAAGCATCTTGGCCCAGTTGATATTGTTCTCCTCGTCAAACCGCGCTTTCAGCTCCACTAAAACAGAAACCTGCTTTCCGTTGTCCGCCGCCTCTGCAAGGGCAGCGATAATGGGCGAATTGCCGCTGACCCGGTACAGCGTCTGTTTAATTGCCAGCACCTCCGGATCTCTGGCCGCGCTGCGCACAAAATTCACCACCGGGTCAAAGCTCTGGTAAGGATGATGAAGAAAGATATCTCCCCTGCGGATATTTGTAAAAATATCATCCTCATTCATGAGAGCCGGCACGGGCTGCGGCGTGTAGGGCTGCTTTTTGAGATTCTCAAATCCGGAAAGCCCGTACATCTTCATGAGGAATGTCAAATCTAAGGGGCCGCTTATATTGAAAATATCTTGGCTGCTGATAGACAGCTCCTTCTTCAAAATTTTTAAAAGCCGTTTATCTACATTGGACTCAATTTCCAGGCGGATGGCCTCTCCCCACTGCCGCTTCTTTAACTGCTTTTGGATCTCCTCCAGAAGATCCACCGCCTCCTCCTCATCGATAGTCAAATCGGCATTGCGCATAATACGGAAGGGATGGGAAGCCACAATATCATAATTCAAAAACAGGGAGGGCATATTCCGCTCAATAATCTCCTCCAGCAGGATCACTACCCGGCACTCCCTTCCATCCTCGTCCGCCTCCTTGGGAAGCTCGACAATCCTTGGAATCACAGAAGGAACCTGCACCATGGCAAACTCAAGCTCCTCCCCTTTTCCTGCCTTTTTCTTTAAAAGGGCCGCAATATTCAAGGTCTTATTGCGAATCAGGGGAAATGGGCGCGAAGAGTCAAAGGCCATGGGAGTGAGTACGGGATACACATTCTGTTTAAAATACTCATCCGCAAAGGCCGCCTCAGTCTCGGTCAGCTCCTCGTGAGCCAGGATTACCCGCAGACCATTCTGCCGCAGAGCAGGCACCAGAGACCGATTGTAAGTAGAGTACTGCATATCCACCAGATCGTGTGTTTTCACACTGATTTGGTCAAGCTGCTCCTGTGGGGTCAGGCCCGCAATATCCGGCTTAGTATATTTGGCGTGAACCATATCCTTCAGGGAGGCCACCCGAACCATATAAAATTCATCCAGATTAGATGCCGTAATACTCAAAAATTTCAGCCTCTCAAAAAGGGGAATAGACTTATCCCTCGCCTCGCTGAGCACCCGGTAGTTAAACTCCAGCCAACTCAGTTCCCGATTGACATAGTTAGAGGGGTTTGCCGCGAAATCCGGGCACTGCCCTTCCTGGCTTTTTTCCGCCTTCACGGCCGGTTTTTTTTCTGCCTTTCCTGCCGTTTCCTTTCCCGCCGCCCCCTTTGCTGCCGGGCGTTTCGCTGTGTCTGCCATATCACACACTCCTTTTCTGCTTTAATACCGGCCGTATACCGAAAATTTCTTCAAAAAAGTCCGCTTTCTGCTCAAAAGAAGACCTCTCCAGAGCCAGGTCTCCCTTATATCCTGTGGTGATAACCAACTCTCCGTCCCGCACAGCCATGCGGCAGTCCGCAAGCTTCCCTCTGTGGCTTCTGTCCATAGAATTTGCCAGGCGCAGAATGGCTGTGAGCTTCGCGATGAGAATGGTGATTTCATTGCGGCTCATCCCATAGTCCCATCCCTGATGAACCTGCGTCTCCAGCTCCACACGGTTATAGTCAAAATCCCGAATATTGTATCGGACCACATTGGCAATGATCTCCCGCTCCAAATGGCTTAAACCGATTATCTCCGTGGACATGATAATATTGTAGGAACACTCGTTGGAGTTGCGGATACTGATAAATTTGCCGCAGGCGTGGAGCAGAACCGCAATCTGAAGAAGAAGGCGGTGACGGCTGTCCAGACCATGATATTTCTTCATACTGTCAAAAATCTGTGTAGCGTACTGCTCTAAAACCTGGTTGTGGCTGGTATGGCACTTATAGCGCTTAGCCATATTTCTGGACGCCGCCAGAATATCATTCTCAAAATTATGGCTGAATTTAATGAACTTGTTCTCCTCCGCGTATTCTGCCGCGATACTGTCGCATAAACGGATTCCCGGAATCCAGAAGAGCTCCGCCCCTGTAATTTCCAGAATCCTTTTAAACACCACTGCACCTGGAAGAATCATGCTGGCATACTCACTGTTCACGCCAAACCGCTCTTCAATCTGATCCGTGGTCATCTCGCTCAACCGCTCGTAAAACCGGTTCATGGCGGCCGCATCAATCTTATCGCCGATGGTCTTTACCTCCATGCGGCGCAAAAGATACAGGATTGTCTCCCCGATTCCAATCAAATTTGTGATTTCCCGGTCCTTCAGGTACATCTTTCGGAAGGTAAAGAGTTCATTGTCCACAATCTCTTCTATCTGCTCCCTGTGGTTTTTCACTGTGGCCGGAATCCGTGAGAGAAGGCCCCGAATCCGCAGCACGCCCAGAGGAAGATTTTGGGTTGTAACCAGCGTCTCCTTGTCAAATAAGGAGAGTTGAGCGCTTCCAAAGCCCACATCCACAATGGCGGTTCCCCTCTGAATAATTTTGTGAAATTCCGCCTCTTTGGAGGCAATGGCCTTATAGCTGATAAACCGCTGCTCCGAGTTGCTGATAATGCGCACCGTAAGCCCCGTCCTGACCCGTATCTGGTCCAGAATAATCTGGTTGTTCTTTGCCTCCCGCAGGGCGCTGGTGGCATAGGCCCGGTACTCCTTTACCTTATATGCCTTCATAATCCGGGTAAAATCTGCCAGTACCTGGCACATCTCCTCCACCAGTTCATAGCTGATCTTTCCCCGGCTGAAGGTATCCCGCCCCAGCGGAATCACGTGGCGGACATGGTCCACACAGCGTATCTCCCCCTTGTAGGCCATCTCATAGATCCCCATCTCCAGCTCGAAGGAACCCACATCAATCGCCGCAAACATTCGTATAGCCACTATTTTCTTCCTCCTTGTGAGCGCTGTCGGTTGCACATCAACCTCATTGTAATTGACTTTCCCCTCCGCCGGGTATAATCCATGTAAAATTTACGTATAATTCAGGTAAATTCCGGCGCCTTGCCCCGCAGATAAGTGATAAACTGGGCCGCTGTGCGCCCGGAAAGCCCGCCATGAGTGAGTTCCCATCGGTTGGCCTCCAGATAAAGCTCCTCCTTGGGCATATCCAAGCCGTACCGGTCTGCCAGTGTCCCCACAATGTGTTCGAACTCCCTCTTGTCCGGGGAGCCGTAGTAAATTGTCACGCCGAACCGGGACGCCAGGGAGAGCTTCTCCTGAACCGTATCATTCATGTGCAGCTCGTCGTCCAGCTCCCTCTTGTCGCTGAATTTCTCCCGAATCAGATGACGGCGGTTAGAGGTCGCATAAATAAGCACATTCCTCGGGCGTTTGCCCAGTCCTCCCTCCAGAATGGCTTTCAGATATTTGTACTCCAGCTCATAATCCTCAAAGGAAAGATCGTCCATGTAAATGATGAATTTATAATTCCGGTCCTTAATCTGAGCCAGCACATCTGAAAGCGATTTGAACTGGTGCTTGTACACCTCAATCATACGCAGGCCCCTGCCGTAGTATTCATTGAGCACCGCTTTGACGCTGGAAGATTTTCCCGTGCCCGCATCCCCGTAGAGGAGTACATTGTTGGCCTCCCGTCCCTCCACAAAGGCTTCGGTGTTCTCGATAAGCTTTGCCTTCTGGAGTTCATATCCCACGATGTCCTTAAAATACACGTGCTCCACATTCATAATGGGATCAATGACAACTCCCTGAGCCCCGTCCTTCTCCAAAACGCGGAAGGCCTTGTTTAATCCGAATTTTCCCACGCCGAATTCCCGGTAAAAGTCCACCACATGGGCCTGGAACTCCTCCGCACTCCCAGCCTGCTCAAGCTGAACTGCCAGGTTCACGATTCTGTCCCGTATACGCCGGTTGTAAACCCGGCTTTCCCTTCCCGCCGGCTTGTAGGAGGCAACCGCCTCCCACAGGGACACAGGCGAAAGTGTCTTTATATCAAAATCAAAGAGGGCTTTCCAGACCGCATAATCCCGCTTCACCAGTATATCCAGCGTTCCCCCTGCGGCGCCGGCGATCTCACATGCCTGGGAATAGGCATTTTCGTTCTCAGCCAGGCACAGGGCCAGAAAACAGTGCCACAAATTTCCCTCAAACCCGTATTCTGCCGCCAACTCTACAAGCCGTCCCGCACAGGCAAAGGGATCCGGCTCTCTTCCGTCCTTCTTTCCTCCCAGCCCCATAAGGACCGCCATATCTTTAAAAAGCTCCTCGTATCGCAAATTCCGATAGATCACTAACTCGTCAACTGAAAATCTCTTCTCTTCCATACCTTTCTCTCTCCTCAGTAATTTCCCAGAATCCGCAGAGCCGCAGCCTCCGCCTTAATCCCCGCCAAGGCATTTTGTATGCCCGCGTCCCCGAGGGAACCTTCCATATCCACGAAGAATCGGTATTCCCAGCTTCTCCCTTCGATGGGCCTGGACTCAATCATCAGCATATTAATGTGGTTGTAAATCAGGTTGCCCAGCATATTGTAGAGCGCGCCGCTCTTGTGGGCGCACTCAAAGCAGATGCTCACCTTCCCCGCATCCTTCCGGTATACCGGAGACTTGGACAGTACAATAAAACGTGTGGTATTGTTCTCATCATAGTTAATCGGGCAGGCCAGCGTTTTAAGGCCATAGAGCCGTCCCGCGATCTCGCTTGCCACCGCTGCCTGGGCGATGTCCCCATCCTCCCATATCTTCTTAGCCGCCCAGGCCGTATTCTCAGCGCTAATCTGCTGCCACTCCCTGTGAGCCCCCAGATAGCGGGAGCTCTGCATCAGGGCCTGGGGATGGGAATAGACGCGCCGAATATCTGATAGCTCCGCGCCCGGCAGCCCCAGAAGCGCATGACGCACCGGAAGCTGAATCTCCGCCACAATATAGACGTCGTGCCTTATCAGCAGATCATAGTTGTTGCTGACCGCACCCGCGGAGGAATTCTCAATAGGCAGAACAGCGAAATCCGCTCTCCCCTCCTCCACCTCAACCATGGCATCCTCCATAGCCGGCACATGGTATAAGCTTCCCTCTTCTCCAAAATATTGAAGGGCCGCCCCATGGCCATAGGAGCCTTCCACTCCCTGGTAAGCCACCCGAGCGCCCTTCTTCTTCAGCTCATCGACTGCGCAGAATCCCAAATCCGCAGCCTTTCGTCCCTCCGCAAGAATGCGGTACTGCATCCGCCTGCTCATGGTCATGATCTGGGAAAAAAGCTCCTCTAAATCCCTCTTTGCGAAATCGTCATCTGCCAGCTCGCTGATGGCTGCCAGCTTCTCCGCTTCCCGTTTCCCGTCATAGACGGCCTTTCCTGTCCCCGCTTTAATCCGGGCCACCTCGGCACACAGCCCCATTCTCTTTTCAAAAAGCTCCGCCATCTGTCGGTCGATGACGTCCAGGCTGCCTCTTATCTCCTGTAAATCCACTGTCTCTCTCCTCCATATATATTCTGCCCCGTCCGTTTGCCGGCAGATCTCTATAAATTACTTCCCACTGTCCGCATGTTCCATATCTTCCAGCATGGATATCAAAACACCTCGCACATAGGCGCCCGGAAACTTTCGGGCTTCTTTGGGAAGCTCCTTTAAATCAATAGGCGCACCATAACGGATCACCACATGGCTGGGCCGAATCCAAGGCATGTGATCCTCAAAAACCGCCGCCGTACCTGTGATAGCTACCGGGATGACCGGACATCCGCTTTTTTCCGCCATCTTCAGGCTTCCCTCGTGAAATTCCAGCAGGTCCGTGAGGTTCTCGTTCTCATTGCGCGTGCCCTCTGGGAATATCCATATGGAAATGCCCTCTTTCAGCTTCCCAATGGCCTCCATAATCGCCTTTAAAGCCTCTTTTACATTTTTTCTGTCCAGAAAAACACAGTTCACCAGCCGCATCCAGTCCCGCAGAAAAGGATACCGCAGCATCTCCTTTTTCGCCACAAAGCCTGTAAGTCCCGGGACCGTCACATAGCCCACAAGCACATCAAAATAGCTCCTGTGGTTGCCCACATAGAGCACCGCCCGGTCTGCGGGAATATTTTCCAGGCCGTAGACCTCATATGTAACCCCTGCTATTTTCAAAATAAAGCGGAACACTCCCTGAACAATCCGAAGGCTCCTCCACCCCGCCGTCCCGGGATCGCTCTTTGCCTTTCGCTCCAGAATAAGCATCACCGGTATGGCAAATGCCAAAAACAAAATCACGGTGGAAGCCACCAAAATTATCCGTATCATCACCTGTCTCCTTCAAACCGTTTGGGCAGCCATCGGGCCATGGGTCTATTATATAACAAAGAGCGGCCCAAAGACAATACCTCAGCCGCTCCTTTTCCATATGTTCCCCGCTGTTACCTGTTCAAATAACAGCCCCGTGCCGAACCAGAGTGGAGCAAACCGAAGGCGTATAACTCCGTCCACATGATCCGGCCACATCGAATAGTCCCAGGGACAAATTCCCAAACTTTTAAACCAGATTCCGGTTATATACTCCACCGTAAATATAAGCACCATATAAATCAGCCCATGCCGGAGCACCCGCCCCAAAACGGGAATCTGTTCTCTTCCTGCCCTAGGAAAACCGGGAAGACCGGAAAGCCATGCATCTAAGAACCGGCTTACCGGCGTGATAAATGCCCCCAGGCCATATATAGGAAACATAAGCAGGGATGTATGGCCCATCAGCCGGAAATCACCGGCCAAGATAGAGTCCACAGAGGTAAACATCACCTCCAGACACCAGCCCAGCGCACCGCACCGCACAAAGTCTCCTGCGAACCGCATAAGGCGGCTCCCATCATGTATTGTTCTCTTCTCTCTCATCATAGAGAATAGTATGGACGTCCCCCTTTGTCTTTTATACACCCTTGCATTTTTTTCCAAAACTTCCCGCCGGCTTATAAAAGGGGAGACAGCAGACGGCTGGTCTGCTCTTTTACGCGCATCCACAGCCCCCTCTCCCCATACAATTTCTTGGTAAGCTCCCGGCAGTGGGGCAGATCATCCATAAAGGCCTGCTCAAGCTTCCCCGTCACCTGCTCATCAAATATGGTGGCATTTACCTCAAAATTCAGCTCAAAGCTGCGGATATCCATATTAGCCGTGCCGTAGCAGCTCACCCGCCCGTCCACCATCACGCCCTTGGAGTGGAGAAATCCATTTTCATAAATATACACCCGGGCCCCGTAATCCAGAAGCTCCCCCGCATAAGAACAGGTTGCCCAGTATACAAACGGATGGTCCGGCTTGCAGGGAATCATGAGCCGTACGTCCACGCCCGAGGAGGCGGCTATTTTCAAAGCCGCCAAAATGGCGTCATCCGGGATAAAGTAGGGAGTCTGTATATAAATATGGTGCTTGGCCTTGTGAAACAGCGACAGATAGTTATCCCTTATATAGGGCTCCCGAGTATCCGGACCGCTGGAGATAATCTGCAGGCAGGCCTCATTCCCATCCATGTTCCCCTCAGGCCAGATCGGTCCCTCCTGCCGAATAAGGCGTCTCCTGGCGTTTTCTTCCTCGCCGAAATAGCTCTCCTGCCGGAACAGATTTTCTCCCGTAGCATAGTTCCAGTCCAGGGCAAATCGAATCTGCAGTCCAATAGCCGCCTCCCCCGTGATTTTTAAATGGGTATCCCGCCAGTAACCGAACCTGTCATCCTTGGAAATATACTCTCTGCCGATGTTAAATCCCCCTACAAAGCCCACCTGACCGTCAATCACAGCAATTTTCCGATGGTTGCGGTAGTTAACGCGCAGATTCAGCCATCCCAGAAAGGGCGGGAAGAACACACCCACCCGTATGCCGTCCCGGCGCAGCTCCTCCCATCTTCCGGAAGGCATAAAGCGGCCGCCCATACCGTCATAGAGAATGCGGACCTCCACTCCCTGCCTCGCCTTGTCCTGCAGGATTGGCACCAGGGAATCAAATACCTCGTCGTTTTTGATAATATAATACTGGATATGGATATATTTTTCCGCCTTCCTTAAAGCATCCCGCAGCGCCGCAAATTTTTCCCGCCCATCCGTATAAATCTGCACCTGATTGTGCGCGGTGAGCACTGCCCCTGATGTCTCCAGATTATAGAGAATCAGGCTGCAAAAATCCCGCGATATGGGATCCATCAGCTCCTCAGGCATATCATCGCCGCAGATAATCTCTTCCTGGCTCTTGACAGGGAAATTCAGCCGGTCACTGATCTCCTTGATACGGAACATCCGGCTCTTTTTTAAGTCCTGCCCAAAGAGCAGGTAAAAAAGAATTCCAAACACAGGGATAAAGTTCAGCGCCAAAAGCCAAGTCCAGACGCTCTTTGGATTTCTCCGCTGAAAGAACACAATAATTATGGAAAACAGCAGATTGATGAATATTAAATATTGCATACCCATCACCGCCCCCCTTCCTTTTCCGCCTATCTGTCCGTGATCTGGGCCACCTCGGCGGTTCCATCCTCATTAAATACCAGTTTCACCTGGGTGTCATCATTCTCATACAAAAGTTCCTCCAACTCTCCTGTTCGCAGATTCACGTCTGCGGAAAGAACACGGGCATCCGGAAGACCTCCTGACAGATATTCGGCCAGAACACCGTCCGGGTCATCCAGCTGAGAGCCCATGAGCGCATGCAGGGTGCGCACCGTCAGATTCCCCTCTCCTTTGACATCGTAGAGATAGAGCTGAACCGCCTGTGCCGTTATCCGGGCATCGGAGACAGCGGCAGAGCGCCGAGACCCCCGGATAAGCTCCGAAGCCTTTGGAACGGCCGCCGCCAGAAGCAAAGCCAGAATCCCTATAACCGCAATGAGTTCCACCAAGGTAAATGCCGAATTTGTATTCTTCATCATAGCACACCCCGCTGTCAATTGCCAGACAGGATTTCCCCTTTCCCCGAATCTCCCGGATATACTGCCTCATACTCCCGGCCATTGATGGTCCCTGTCCAGGTCGCGCTGTCCGTGTCCGGATCGTATCCGTAATCCTCGGTCTCATCCTCCTCCATCACCCCGGCATCCACCATCTCCTGCTGTGCCTTTCCCATATTGTAGTTGGTTCTGGCGTTTGACAGAGCTACCTGTCTGGCCGAATTGTCTTGAATCCTCTGGTAGGACGGGACAGCTATCGCCATGAGTATGCCCATTATGGCAATCACGCAGATCAGCTCAATCAGTGTAAATCCTTCGCTGTGTTTCTTTTTCTCCATACGTTTCCTCCTTCTGCCTCACTCCGCTGAATAAATGATCTTTTCTGCTTCCGCAATATCTGTCTCTCCTTCTGCCAGAAGCTTCACCGCATAGTCCTTCAGCGTGAGAAGACCCTTTTTCTTCTGATACAGCCGCAGTTCTCCGACGGATGTGCCGCGTCGGATCATTTCCTTTATCTCCCCATCCACTTCCATAATCTCATAGATTGCCCGGCGGCGTATGTAACCGGTTCCACTGCACCGCGGACATCCCCGGGCACTCCAAATTCTCTCTATCTCCTGTCCGGTCAGGTCTTTGAGCGCTTTCCGCCGCTGTCCCTCCACTTTCTCCATCTGCCTGCAGGAAGGACAGAGAATCTTCACAAGCCTCTGGGCGGCCACCCCGGCAAGAGAGGCGGCAATCAGATAGGAGGGCACCCCCATACTCCGCAGACGGATGACCGTGGAGGCACAGTCCGCAGTGTGCAGCGTGGAAAATACCAGATGGCCTGTGATTGCAGCCCGTACACCCATAGAGACCGTCTCCTCGTCCCGCATCTCTCCCACCATAATCACATCCGGGTCCTGACGGAGAATGGAGCGCAGCGCTGCGGCAAAGGTGAGCCCTGCCTTTGGATTAACCTGCACCTGGGTTATGCCGTTTATAATTTTCTCCACTGGTTCTTCTACCGTGACAATATTAATTTTCCGGGACGACAGGGAATGTAAGGCCGCATAAAGCGTTGTGGACTTTCCGCTTCCGGTAGGCCCGGTTACCAGGACCATGCCGTAAGGCACATGCAGCATCTTCTCAAATACTGTCCGTTGTTCCTCCTCCATTCCCAGTCTTCCGATGTCCATGAGAGCCATGTCCCGGTTATTCCCCAAAAGCCGCAGAACAATCTTCTCCCCGTAGATGGTGGGAAGAGAAGAAATCCTCAGATCGGTAGATACGCCTCCCCTCTCATAATGGTACTTTCCGTCCTGCGGGAGTCGTTTTTGTGCAATATCCATGCCAGCCATAAGCTTCAGACGGGTAACCATAGGGCTCTGGTACGAGAGTTCCATAGTTCTGGCACAGACCAAATCCCCGTTAATCCGAAAACGCACGATCAGGGTATCCTTCCCGGGCTCCACATGGATATCGCTGGCATTTCTCTCATAGGCCTCCTCGATCAGTGCATTGACCATGCGTACCAGAGGAGCACGCTCTGTTCTCTCTGCAGAGATCTCCCGCTCTTTGCCGTAAGCCTTTTCAATCGCCCTCTTCAAATGGCTCTCCAACGCCAGGACCGGGATTACCGGCATCCCCGTGAGGACAGCTGTCTCATCCAGCACATCCTGCTCAATCCAGAAAGGTACCGCTGCGAGAAGTCCCTCCTCCTTCAGCGCTACAGGGAGCACTGTATGCTCTCGGGCAAAAGAGGCACTGAGCAGGGACGCTGCCCTTGCATCGGCCTCCTGCTTTTCCAAATCCACAGCCTGTATCTGTTCTCCCCGGCAAATACAAGAAATAACATCCTTCTCATCTACATATCCCAAGTCCACCAGTGTCTTCAGGCGCTCCTTTTGGTCGGCTTCCCGAAAAAGCGTCCGGGCACGGGCAAGCTGTTCTTTCGTCATGCAGCCCTCTTTCACCAGCATATCCTCTATCCTGCTCTGGTATTCCACTCTTGCCTCCTTCTTCTCCCCATGCTATACTCGACTGGAATCTTACCGCTGTGAGGTGTTTTATGACCAGGTTTATGGTTTCTCTTCTATATGCATTTGCCGGGCTCTTTATGGGAAGCGTATTAAATGTGCAGGTGCTGCACGGACGCTCCTGCTGGTGCGGCCGTCCTCGATACGCCCGGTACGCTCTGACCGAAGGAATAACGGGCATTCTGTTCTTTCTGTGCTGCCGCATCCACGGTCCTGGAATCTTATCCGCCGTCTACTGCCTGTTTCTCGCCCTCCTCCTTGCAGCCGCCTTTATTGACGGGGAACAGCTTTTCATCCCGGACCAGATTCCATGCCTCATTGCGCTGCTGTCCATTATCTGCGGGCTTTCCTCTTTTGCAGAGCCATTCGCCGGTTTTCCCTCTTTGGCAGAACGATTCGCCGGATGTCTGGCCTGCGGCGGGCTCCTCTGGGGACTGCGGCTTCTCACTCACAAAGGGATAGGACTGGGAGACGTGAAGCTGATGGCCGCCTGCGGGCTTTTTCTCGGTCCGGCCCGTTCCCTCCTTGGTCTGTTCGGCGCCTATGTACTGGCAGGTTTCTGGTATGCCCTGCCGCTTCTCCTCGGAAAAGTAACCCGCAAAACACAGGTCCCCATGGCCCCCTTTTTCTGTGCCGCCCTCACCGCCGCTGTTTTTGGGGGCGATGCAATTGTCTCCTGGTATATGAGCCTTATTTTCCTCCCGTAGCGGACCGCCTTTTTCGCCGCAGTCTGCCGGCAAATCAACGGCCTTCCTCCCAATAGCGATACACGCCGTCTCCCGTGAGGCAGATTTTCTCTTTACCGGAAAAACCGGGAAGCGCCCGCATCCTGCCCCTCTCGTTGTCAAAATGGATCTCCCCGCCCAGACAGATGGTAAACGCTTCCCACTCGACTTGCGTATGTACATAGGCTCTGCCGTCAAAAGGGAATGCTTCAAGGAGAATCCGAGCCTTCATTTTTCCATTTCCTCCCTCGCCCACAGATGTGTACTCCCTTCCCTCCATCTCTTCGCGGAGGAATGTCTCCCAATCCTCTGTCTCAGATTCTTCCTCTTCCATCTCTTCATACGCATTCAGGAGTTCGCTGCAGTCCCGCATAAAACAGTCCCATATCTGATTCATAGCCTCAGAGGAGCCCTCACTTACCGCCCTGCAGAAGGATTGATGGAGAGAGCGGGCCGCTGCCTGGGCCTGCCCCCAGCGCATCTGTCCCGCAAGCTCTCTTTTGCTCCCGATTCCTGCCGCCATATAGCCCAAACGGATCACAGCAAGCAGAGAAGCGAGGAATACCGCATAAAGCACCGCACTTCCCCTGCACCCTTCATCCGCCGTCTCATTCCTCTTCATATAGGGAAATAAATGTTCTCTCCTCCCGGTAGACCAGCCTATCCTCCGCATAAACACCTACCCTTGCACACACCCTGCCGTATGCAGGGTCAAAAAATTCCAGCCGGACGTCCCACGCCGGCGACACGTTCCGCATATCGTCTGCCTCCAGGACCTGTGCCCGCCTCCCCTCCTCGTCCATCTCCCAGAAATAAAGTTTTTCCGGGCAGTCCGGATTAACAAAGAAGTCAAAGCCCATGCAGATGGATTCCTCCAGAAATGCACAGACCCGCTCCGCCTCCATACAGGCCTCCCGCATTTTCCTATACCGATTATACAGAGAGAGCTGGCCGGCCAGAAACTGAGCCGCAAAGGCAGCTGCCAGCACTCCGATTGCCAGAGACAGCACGGCCTCCAACAAGGTAAATCCTTCCCTGCCTTTATTCATGCCGGTAAAACTCCACAGAAACTTCTCCCTCCTCCCAGGGCACGGACGCCTGATAAATTTCAAAGGTTTCTGACACCTCATCTCGCGGCCCGCTGCTCTCCAGCGTAAATCGAAGGCGCAGGGACTTTCCGGACGCTTCCCCCTCGCCGGACAGAGCCATCTGCCGTGCCTGCCGGAAGCAGTCCCGTATCTGTGTCTCCCAAGCAAACCGCTTTCCCTCCGCCCCTGTCAGCGTCAGAAAACCGAATACGGCCAGAATCATCAGGGAAAATCCCGCGACCGTCTCAATCAGAGAGAATCCTCCGTTCCCCTCATTCTTCCTCATAGCAGTAGACCACCTCCATTCTGCCTTCCACTTCATTTTCTCTATTTACCCAAGCCGAAAACTGTGTCAGAAAAACGCTCTTCTCCCGGCCATCAATCGCTCTCTCCAAATTTTCGGCGGACTCCATGCTCCCGCAGCGAAAATCTAAAGAAATTCTGGTCTCAAAAATTCCCTCCTGTTCCTTTGCCGGTTCCCCGATTTCCATCCGCAAAATCTTTGCCCCGGCACGGTCGGCCAGCTCCTGAAGATCCTGGTCCATGAATGCGCTGTCCAAATCCTTGTACAAAAAGTCCGCTGCCTGCTCCCCGCAGATCAACGCGGAGGATTCCTCCTCCAGGCCTGCGGGCGGCAGCGTCTCCATCTTCTCCATAAATTCGCGCAGTTCTGCCGATTTCTCCCCAGCCGGCGCAACGGCAAGCCGAAAAGCTGCCGTCCAAGCCAGAAGGATTCCCGTAATCCCTAACAGGATTCTCTCCCGCCCTGTCAGCCCCCGAAACCGTTTTCCGCCGTTAATCCCTTCCATCTGTCTGTGTCTCCCAAAGCTTTATCTCCATTTTTGTTTCTATTTGATCCGTGTCCTCATTCAGCTCCCACATACTGTGCGCCGCTCGGACAAATGCTCCGGTACTGTTCAGACGTGTTTCGATTTCCGGAATCTCGCTTGCCCGTTCCGCCGCAATCTCTATCTCCAGTATTCCCTTCTCCTGTTCATACCGGACGCTCTCCACTCTGTTTTGCTCTCCCAATGCCTGTTTCACCGCATGGCCCCAGATCTCTGCCTGCCCTTTTTCTCCGTACCGCTTCTCCAAATCCGCACGTACCGAGAGATGCCGGCGGGAATCTTCTGTCTCTGGCATCCCAAGCTCCGTCTCCCGCGCTTTTGCGCTTTCCTGAAGAATGAACAGCCTCTCCTGCGCCGCCTGTTTTTGAACTGCAAAAAATAGGGATACGCCGGCGGCCGCCAGGCAATTGCACAGGATGAACGCCCCCCACGCTCCTTTTTTCCCTCGCAAGCCTGTCTCTCCCGGAAGGGCTGTAAAAGCCGGAAGTTCCCTCATATTCAGAGAATACGCTTCCCGGTGCAGCTCCACCACGCGGCAGGGAAGACCCAGGCGTTCTTCCATAAAGGCGGCAATATCGCGGGAGCCAGGCCCAAACGGCCGATCCAAAACTACAGCCTTTGCATCTGCCAGCACTTTCATTTCACAGGCAGCGGCCTCTGCTGCCTGGGCAATCTCTTCCCACAAAATGCTTTCCCCTCCCAGGCGGATAAAGACCTCCGGGCACAGAGAGAGCGTTTTTTCACAGACGCAGCATTGTCTCCATATCCCATACAGGCGCACATATTTCTCCCGCAGTTCAACGCTAATCAGGCATTCTTCTATTCCCAAATTCCCCACAGCGCAAGCCAAGGCACAGGTGCGGGCTGTTTCCTTGCCGATCCGTATTCCTTCGTGCTCCAGAATTTCCCGCACCTCTTTTAGGTGTTCTCTCCGGATATAGTAGAGAGCAGCGCAAACCGCTCCATTCTTCTCTCCCTGAAAAATATCTGCCGCCGCATCCCACTCCCCTTCTCCCTCTGTCCTTGCCAGCAGCATATTTTCTGCCATACGCCGAAGCTGCCAGCTTCTCCCCGGGGGCAGCCGGACATCCATCCGACGAACCCCCGCGTCCAAAATCAAGTTTACCCTTTTTCCTTTCAGTTCCCACTCCCGAACTAATTTGCCCGCTGCCTGTCCTAAGCCAGCTTTGTCTGTGAAAGTCCGGCGGGCCCAGACTACGGTTCTCCGCCGCCTTTTGGCGTTCATACCCAAACGCTTCTTCACTCCCACATATACAATACTT
The DNA here is from genome assembly GCA_944376135.1 of uncultured Enterocloster sp. GTDB lineage: Bacteria > Bacillota > Clostridia > Lachnospirales > Lachnospiraceae > Enterocloster. The sequence goes on along the minus strand of CALWBS010000126.1, from coordinate 19,507 downwards.
CCCTCATCCAGGCAAAGATAGTGCTTCATCATTTCTCTCTTCCTAATTTCCCTACAGCAAGGAGGCGTACATATTAAACAAAGGCGTCATGACAGATAAAATCATGGTTCCTACCACAAACGCCATGAAAAGAATCACAGCCGGTTCCAGCAGCGCAACCATCTGATTCACCTCCCGTTCTGTCTCCTTTTCATAGTAAATACCTGCCTCCTTCAGCACCTGCTCCAGACGTCCGGACTCCTCCCCTGCCGCTACCACGGAGACAAAGACCGGAAGAAAAATATCTTCTTCCAAAAGGGATTCTGACAAAAGGCGTCCCCTTTTTAATCCCTCCGCCACGTTCTTTAAGGATAATCGAATATAGGAATTGCCCATCACCTGACCTGTGAGCTCCAGGGCATCTAAAATTCCCGCTCCGCTGCCATAAAGCATCCCAAAGGTCTGTGCAAAACGTGAGGTATCAATTGTCTTTAACAATTTCCCAATAATTGGAATATAAAGTAGAAGATGGTCCGCTGCCAGACGTACGGAAGGGATCTGGAAAATCCCAGTAATCAGGATTGCCGGCATCAGAACAAGGGACAAGCACAGGCCGCTGTGACCTCCAAGATATGCCCCGGTTCTCAACAGCAGGCTAGTAAGCCAGGGAAGGGGCTGCCCCGCTAAAAGAGATGTAAATTGAGGGAGGACCTCTGTCAGCAGAAAGACGGATACGAAAATCGTCACTGCCAGCAAAATGAGCGGATAAATCATAGCGGTCCGGATTTTCCCCTCCATCTCCCGCTGACGCTCATAGTACCGGGCCATCTTTGCCAGAATTTCTTCCAGCTCTCCTCCTGACTCGCCGGCCCGAACCATATGAACGAGAAGCGGCGGAAATATACCATTTTCTGCTTCCATCGCCTGGGACAGGGACAGTCCCCTATAGACCTCCTCTTGCACCCGGGAAATCGCACGCTTCAGTCTCCGGTTTCCCGCCATTCTTCCGCTCACAGACAATATCTCTGAAAGCGGGACACCGGCGGCCGTCATGACAGAAAATTCCCGGCACAAAGGCGCCAAAAGTCCTGCTCCCAAAGACATCTTCTTTACGTGAAATCGCTCCGGCTCCCTGCGCCATGCGAAGCACCACAGCCCCTGTGACTCCAGGTGCCTAAACAGATCCCTCTCTGTCAAAGCCTCCATCTTCCCTATACGGACGTCCCCTTCCATGGTTTTCGCCTTGTATCGGTAATGCGGCATAGTATCCCTCTTCTCAGCGCCATAACGAAATTCGGCTTTGCCTGAACAAAGTCAGGCAAAGCCGGCTGTCAATAATATGCGTCCTAATTGATTTAATGAAAACAATTTCTTCCCGGTTCATAGGTGTAGCCAATACCAGCAAGCGTTGCGATAATGCTGCTGGGCTCCACACCCAAAGCCCGGCACATCTCGTCCAGCGAGTGATAATTGTCACGGAGCTGTGTATTTACATAGCTTAGCAAAATAACCGGATCCTTAGGAATACCGCTCATCATTTTCTCCTGCCATTTCTTATTTCAGCCGAAACGATTATAGCACCCGCGCTTCCCGTTTTCAATAAAAATTTATCGCATTTTCTTCATTTTTTGCTGTAAAAGCGTATTGTTATAATTATATTTCTTTTAATGAAATTATCTGCTTATTTACTCAGTATAAGCAATCAATTTTGTACCATCCTCCGAGAGGTCGATCACAATGGTGCTTCCCTCCCGCACACCGCCGCCCAGGATAATCTTGGCCGCTAAAGTCTCCACATTCTTCTGGAGATACCGCTTTAAAGGACGGGCTCCGTAGACTGGATCATAGCCGTTGTCCGTGATAAAGGTCTTAGCCGCCTCCGTGAGCTCGATGGAAATCTCCCGGTCTGCCAGACGTTTATTCAGATCTGCCACACACAAATCTACGATGCTGCTTATATTCTCCTTGGTCAGAGGCTTAAATAGAATCACTTCGTCCAGACGGTTCAAAAATTCCGGACGGAAATGAGCCCGCAGATCCTGCATCACCGCATTTTCCGCCTCCGGACGGATATTCCCTGCCTCGTCGATTCCCTCCAGCAGATACTGGGAACCAATATTGGAGGTCAGGATGATAATTGTATTCTTAAAGTCCACAGTTCTTCCCTGGGAGTCCGTAATCCGGCCGTCATCCAGCACCTGGAGCAGTACATTAAATACATCGGGATGGGCCTTCTCCACCTCGTCAAACAGCACCACGCTGTAAGGCTTGCGCCGTACGGCTTCCGTGAGCTGCCCGCCCTCATCATATCCCACATAGCCGGGAGGCGCTCCGATTAAACGGGCCACGGAATGCTTCTCCATATACTCGCTCATGTCGATACGCACCATGTTGGATTCATCGTCAAACAATGCCTCGGCAAGGGCTTTTGCAAGTTCTGTCTTTCCCACTCCGGTGGGGCCAAGGAACAGGAAGGATCCGATCGGCTTGGTAGGATCTTTGATTCCCGCTTTGGAACGAATAATTGCCTCCGTTACTTTTTCCACGCCCTCATCCTGTCCGATTACACGCTTATGGAGCAGCTCATCCAGATGAAGGGTCTTGCTGCGTTCACTTTCCGTCAGCTTGGCCACCGGGATGCCCGTCCACTTAGATACAATCCGTGCAATCTCGTCTTCGGTCACGCTCTCATGTACAAGACTTAAATCCTCGTTTTTCACCTTCTCCTCTTCCGCCTCAAGCTCTTTCTGCAGCTGAGGCAGTTTTCCGTACTGGAGCTCCGCAGCTTTATTTAGGTCATATCGCTGCTGGGCATCCTGGATCTGGCGGTTTACATTCTCAATTTCCTCCCGCAGGCTGGAGAGCTTATCTACACTGGCTTTCTCATTCTCCCACTGTGCTTTCTTTGCCGCAAATTCATCGTGAAGCTCCGCCAATTCCTTCTGCAGGTCTGCCAGACGGTCCTGACTCAAGCGGTCCGTCTCCTTTTTCAGGGCAGCCTCCTCAATCTCCATCTGCATGATTTTCCGGCTCATCTCGTCCAGCTCCGCAGGCAGAGTATCCAGCTCTGTCTTAATCATCGCGCAGGCTTCATCCACCAGGTCGATGGCCTTGTCCGGCAGGAACCGGTCTGAGATATAACGGTCAGACAAAACCGCCGCGCTCACCAGAGCGGAGTCCGTAATCTTCACGCCATGATATACCTCGTAACGCTCCTTCTGTCCGCGGAGAATCGAAATAGTATCCTCCACCGAGGGCTCAGCCACCATCACCGGCTGGAACCGCCGCTCCAGAGCCGCATCCTTCTCAATATACTGCCGGTACTCGTTCAAAGTGGTGGCGCCGATGCAATGAAGTTCGCCTCTGGCCAGCATGGGCTTTAACATATTGCCCGCATCCATAGCTCCCTCAGACTTTCCCGCTCCCACAATGGTGTGGAGCTCGTCGATAAAGAGGATAATCTGCCCTTCGCTTTTCTTTACCTCCTCCAGAACGGCCTTTAACCGCTCTTCAAACTCACCCCGGTACTTGGCGCCTGCCACCAGGGAACCCATGTCCAGCGCAAACAGCTTTTTATCTTTCAGGCCATCCGGCACATCTCCCCGCACAATCCGTTGGGCCAACCCCTCCACCACGGCAGTCTTGCCCACGCCGGGCTCACCGATGAGTACCGGATTGTTCTTAGTCTTTCTGGACAGAATGCGGATTACATTTCGAATCTCGCCGTCCCGGCCGATTACCGGATCCAATTTCTGATCCCTTGCCCGCTCCACCAGATCATACCCATATTTCTCCAACGTGTCATAGGTAGCCTCCGGATTGTCCGATACCACCCTCTGATTACCGCGGACAGTAGAAAGGGCCTGCAAAAATCCCTCCCGGGTGATATTATACATCCGAAAGAGTTCCTTGACCTCCTTGGATGGATGCTTTATAAGGGCCAAAAACAGATGCTCCACAGACACATATTCATCACCCATGGCCTTGGCCTCGTCTTCGCCGCTTAAAAGCACCTTATTTAAATCATTGCTGATATAGAGCTGGCCGCCGCTCACCTTCGGAAGCTTCTCGATTGCTTGTTTTACCTCCCCGGCAAACATATCCCCCTGCACGCCCATCTTCGTCACGAGCTTTAAGATCAGGCTGTCCTCAAGGGTCAGCAGGCTGTACAAAAAGTGCAGCTCATCGATTTGCTGATTTCCATACTCGTAAGCCAGCTTCTCACAGTTCTGTACTGCTTCCATTGACTTCTGTGTAAATTTATTAATATTCATAGACCATTCCCCTTTCTCTCAGTTTGTCCGCCAAAAGCGAAAATCTTTGCACGCATTTGGCGGACAGACTGCGGAATCGTGAATTTTTCTTTGTTCTAGTCGTAATATAACACATATTATTAGCCAAGTCAAGGGTCGAGTGCTAATTTTTATAAAAAATATAAACGCCGCAGACTCCTGAAAAGAATCTGCGACATTTAATAAACAAACCCATGCAAAGATAAGCAAAACGATAATAACTAAATTACTCCAATGCTATATAAGAACACTGCAAAAAATCCGGCCGTAAACGGTATCAGTGCTGATATAATAAAGATATGTATATATCCCTGCCGAAAGGTGAGCCTCGATGTCTCCAGCTGGTTAATAACACCGCCGGCATGAGGCAGGGAATCAAGCCCTTGGCAGGCAATAGCGGCAATCCGGTGAATAACCTCAGGCGGGAAGCCCATGGACACAAATTGATCAGCAAATGTTTCCAGTGCGATACTCTCGCCTCCTGAGGAGGAGCCGCTGACCGCAGCTACCGCGTTTACCGCAATGACAAACTGAATCAATGGCGATCCAGGGATGCTCGCCAGGCTTTCTGTAAGCAGCGTGTAGCCGGGAACCGCAGTAACCACACCGCCAAATCCCGCAACAGCCGCAATCGTGATCACCGTGTTTGCGCCATTTTTGGCGCCCTTTCCAAGGCTCTCCAGTAAGCCGGTGAACCGCTTAAAATACATTGCGATGCACAGGAGCGTTCCCGCGGTCAGAGAGAGGGAAGCATCCAGCCCAATTACATTTAACAGAATCAGAACTACAATCGGAGAAATAATGGCTTTAAGGAAGCTGCCGTGCACCTGGCTCTGTCCCGCAACCTTGTCCTCTTCCTCAATTGTTTCATTGATCCGCGCGCCCGTCATAATGAAGGTCTCTCCCCTCCGCTGGCATCGCTTCAAAACGAACCATATATAGATCAGGCTCAGTACAATAGAGTACGCCGTCACTCCAAGGCCCATCAGGGGAGCAGCCATAGGGGTGGTTCCCAGATACTCCATAGGCATCAAATTCTGAACTGCAGGCGATCCCGGAAGCATAACCTGGGCGAACAAATTGGCGCCGAACGAATGGATCGCCAAAAATAGATGCCATGGAATATCATACTGCTTAAATACTCGTTTACAAAGAGGAACCATGGTAAATACAACTACAAACCCGCTGACTCCTCCATAAACCAGAATCACAAAAATTACGGACAAAATCATCAGAGCAATAAACTGCTTGTCGCCCTTCTTAAAATGATCAATCCGGCTGGTAAGAGCATAAGCTATATCTTGGGCAGCTCCTGCCTCCCCCAGAATAGATCCAAAAATGCTTGCTGTCAAAATCATCAGGAAATTGCTCTTAACAAAGTTTGACACCGAGGCGCTGTAAGCTCCCGTCAGTGTCTCCATCACCGGCATACCGGATGCCAAAAGTACTACCACGGATACAATAGGGCCAATCAGCAGAAGGCTCAATCCCTTATACGCCAAATACATCATTATGCCCAATCCCACGATGATGGAAATAAGGCTCACCGCTTCAATACTCATCTGAAAATTCCCTCTCTTTCTTCATCATGCGTTTTTTCCGATATTGCTGTAACCCTGCGGCGCGGGCCAATGATACCCCCGTTGGTTATACAGTCCAAAATCAATCTTTCCGCCTGCTTTTTCATAAGGCATGCCCGCCAGCTCTCCCTCCCGGATCCATGCAAGATCCCCGCCATACATACAAGCCGCCAGCTCTGATTCCAAGCGCCTGCGTGTCTGGGCGTATTCTGGCTCCTCTGCACAGTCGTGAAGCTCATCCCGATCGTTTTTCATGTCAAAGAGCTGGCTTACATTTCCACAGGGATAATAGATCAGCTTGTAGTCTTTGTCTCTAATCATCCGGGTAGCTTTTCTTCCCTCCCCCACTTCTCCGTAGAGATAGTCTCTGTACCTCTCTGACACCATAGAAAGTCCTTCCACAGTATCTGGGATATCCAGACCGCATATATCCAGAATTGTAGGCATTACATCTGCCAGGCAGCAAAGTCTGTGATCCACCTTTCCAGCTCGATCAGCCACAGGTGTCCCCGAAAGAATCATGGGAATATTAGCGGAAGCCTCATAAAAACTGCGCTTGGCCACCATATTATGATCAAAAAGCATATCGCCATGGTCGCTCAAAAATACGAGCAGCGTATTATCCAGAAGATTACATTCCCTGAGGGTCCCGATAAGTATACGAATTTGATGATCAATATGCATGCACTGGGCATAATATGCCTTTCTTGCCTGCGCTCTCTCCTTTGGCGTATATTCCGCTGCTTTAGAGGCCATCTCCCCTATAATCCCGCCCTTTTCGATCCAGCCTCCGCATCTGGGCTCCGGCAGCTCTTCATTCTGAAACTGATCAAGATAGCACTGCAGGGGCACCAGAGGCGGATGCGGGAACTGATAAGATATATAGTAAAATGCCGGCCGGGTAGGATCCCTTCGCTTGATAATCTCACACATTTTTTGTGTCGTCCAATTTGTAGGATGAGTATAGTCCGGCAGATGCCAGGGTCTTGTATAATATATGTTATTGCCCATGCCATGCATAAATTCCTGGCCTGCATAGCCCTGCTCCCCCAACCAGCGCTGGTAGTCATCTACCTCTCCAAACTCATATCTCCCTTCCTCCACAATCAAGGCGTCATCGAATCCGATTCGGTTCCTTTGGGGGTACACGTGGAGCTTCCCCACACTATAGGCCTGATATCCATGGTTTCGGAATGCCTGGGCCAGAGTCGTCGCTTCCGGCATAGGCAGCGTATCATTGTAAATCCTGTCTCCGTGGGCCCGCGGCGTCATCCCTGTCATCAGGCTCCGCCTTGCCGGTATGCACACCGGGCATTCGCTGTAGCAATTGTCAAACTGAAGCCCATTCTCCGCCAGATACCGCAGAGTAGGCATCATGCTCACCGGATCCCCGCCAATTTCCATGTGATTGCGTCCCAGCTCGTCCACGGAAATCATCAATACATTTGTTTTTGCATCCATTCTGTTTCCTCCTCGCTTAATATTTTGTATTTTTAATCTGTTCTATGATTTCACCGAATTTCCTGCCATAGGTATCATAGACAGAATGGCTGGCTGCCTTCCAATCCCTTACATTGACTTTTGTGATCGTTACTCCTGCTTTCTCTATCTCCCGATAATATTCCTCATCTTTCCTGTCAGAGATCTCCTCAAAGTATTCCACTGACTGCCCAAATGCGCGGCGAATCATTTCCTGTTCCTCTGCATCCAACTGCTGCCAAGACGCTTCAGAAAACAAAATAAGGTTAGGGCTGATTTCATGCTGATCCAAAACATAGTACTTGCAGATTGATGCATAACCGTTTATCACAAAACCGGAAAGCGGCTGTTCTGCTCCATCCACCACACCGGACTGAAGGGCGCTGTAAAGCTCTGAAAAAGCCACGGAACGAGCCGATGCTCCCAACGCTTCCACCACATCCCGATAAATATCCCCCTCTTGACAGCGAATCACCAAGTCTTTCATATCTTCCGGTGCCCTTACATTCTGTTTCGTGAAAAAATAGCTGCGTGCCCCTTCCTGGTATGTTCCTATGCAAACCATCCGGCTGTCAGATTTCTGCACAAGATCCAGCAGCGCACGGCCTGAATCACTCTTCTCAAAAGCTCTCGCATGAGCTACAGAATCAAAGAGATACGGCATATTAAAAACCTTCAGCTGTTCGCATCCATAATCTGATACTACTCCTGCCGGCAGCATAGCCCCGTCTATAGTTCCGCTCTGCACCCCCAAAGCGGCTTCCGTCTGATCTCCCAGCGACGCGCTGTAGTGGAGTTCCAGTGCTAGCCGTCCGCCGCTTTCTTCCTCCAAAATCTCTCCGAACTTTTTCATTCCCTGACATAGCGGATGCCCTTCCTCATTCTGCAGTGCAATCTGCAGCTCAATTCTCTCGCTCTGCTCCTGATTCTCTGCCAGTAAACTGCTCCCTTGTCTGTAAAAGCAGCCTGCAATTCCCAAAATTGCCGCACAGCCCGCCGCAGCCCAAAATACCTTTCTCATGCATTCACCATTTTTCAAACCTTTTCTGTAAATAATCATAGTAAAATTTTTTTCTCCATTGAAGGGAAAATAACAACAGATTCTAGGATAATTTGTACTATTTCTGTCATTCAAAGAGAACAAAAAAGGCGGCCTGCCAAACCGCCCTATCTCCGTATCCTATACTGTTTTATTCATCCTTCTCTCCGGAAGCCTCTCTCTCACAGGACTGCCGATAATGCGTCGGAGAAACTCCTGTCTCCTGTTTAAAGACCCTGCCAAAGTAAGAAGGATCTTCAATCCCTACCTTTAATGCCGCCTCATTAGCACTCATTCCGCGAAGCAGAAATTCTTTTGCTTTTTTGATGCGCACGGCTCTGAGATAATTCATCATTGTCATTCCCGTCTCATCCCGAAAGATTCGGCCCAAATAAGACTTATTCAGATTAACTTCCCCTGCAATCCGGTCCAGGGACCAAGGCTTTTCATATCCTTCCTCCAGCATACGCTTAACCTTCCAAATGACCCCCTTATTGCCGTACAGTTCGCTGGGAAGTGCAAAACCAGCCAGAGCCTGGTCTACGGCCTCCCGCAGAGTATCCGCAGAATAGGGTTTTAAGATATAGTCAATTGCCTGTCCGCGCATTGCGTCTCTAAGATGAGCATAATCCGAATAGGCAGAAATCATAATAAATTTTGTTTCCTCACGTTCCTCTTTAATGCATTTCATAGCTTCCAGCCCATCCATCAGGGGAAGATTAATGTCCATAAGAATCAGTTCCGGTTTTTCCTCACGTGCCCTGTACACTGCCTCCTGTCCATCCTTGGCATCGAGAACGCTCTCAAACTGATCCGGATAACTGAGCCGTATTAGTTTTTCAAGAGCCCTGCGCTCCAGTGGCTCATCTTCAACAATCAAAATTTTCACTGGACATCCTCCTTTATAGGTATTTTCAGAGTAATTTTCGTAAATCCGCTCCTGCTTTCCATGAACAGATACTCCTCTTCCTGGCCATACTGAAGCTTTAATCGTTTTTCTATATTTGAGAGACCGATTCCCCCGCTGTTTTTCACTGCGGCAGTATCAAATCCCACTCCATTATCTGTAACCTCTATGACAATTCTTCCATCCCTAATGCAGATAGAAATTCCCACTTTAAACTCATTTTTGCCTCCAAATCCATGCTTAAAGCAGTTTTCCACAATTGGCTGTATACTCATAGGAGGAATCATTAGCTCTTCCCCCTCCAGGCAGTTTCGTATATCAATCTGCAAAGCATCACCATACCGATGCTTTTGAAGAAACAGGTATTGCTGAACAATCTCCGCCTCCTCATCCAGAAGAACCATATTTTCCTTTGTATAAAGGGAATATCGCAGAATCTTCCCCGTGGCTTCCACCAGCTGCATCACTCGTTCCGGCGAATCAAGCAAAGCAGCGGAACCGATCATATTAAGAGCGTTGAAAAGAAAATGAGGGTTTACCTGCGCTCTGAGAGTTGCCATCTGCGCCTCTATCAGCTCTGCTCTCTGCTGTTCATTGATCAGGCGTTCTTCTTGAAGCTGTACCGCCAGCATACTGTCCCGTTCCGTTCTTACCACATATTCCCGAATCTGGTGCTTCATCATATTAAGTGTATGAGACAAACGGTCAAATTCCAAGTAATCATTGATTGTGAGATCCGACATTCCCCAGTTGCAGGAAGCCAGCTCCCGCAGATGATGATTGATTGTGCCCATGGCATTGCGCACGAAGAAAAAAGCTCTTATGCTCCACAGACCAAAAACAGCCATAAATGCCATAGACAATACGATTGTTACTGTCACGCGCCTCGAAACCAGAGAGGTTTCCGCCTCATACACATCTCTGGCATGCTGCAGGTCAATCTGTGCCATATCTTTAACAGCATTTTGATGCACAGAGATAGAAGTACTGATGTAGGAAGCCAAATCATAAAGATCCCTCCCCGACGCGGAAGAATGTTCCTGTAAAAGCCCGGACTGATAATCTATAAATCCGCGCAGACGCCGGATATAATCAAGGGTATCCTGAGAATCCGCAGCGTATCGGCTATAACTGTCCAGGTTTTCCTCAAGCCGACCGCAGGCTTTCTGATAATCTAAGAGGCTTTCTTCACTCCAGGAATTTCGGTAAATGCCAAACAGATTTTGCAGTTCTTCCAGCCCATCATCTACCTTTTCTTCCTCTAGAATCCGCTCCATAAATTGTTTTTGTGCCTGATCCAGCTTACGAATTCCACCATACATAGCTATAAATGATACCAAAAATGCTCCCAAAAGGATAGCTATATACAGCCCGAAACGATTAAGCAAACTTTTCTTTAAAATTGTTTGTGCCCGTTCTTTTCCCTTTTCATCCATCAATTCCGGCATACCCTCCGTCTCCCAATCTCCTTCCCCCGGCGCAAAAAACCCGCAGCGCCCCATCTAACCGCGCTGCGGGTTTCCAATCTCTACATCAATTCGTCATGACCGCAATCCATTACTGGATGCCCACAGCCGTAATTGTCCGCCCTGTCAGGCTTCCTTCATAGATAACCGTGATGGTGTCGCCCACCTGTACATCGCCGAACAATCCGGGGCCCTCAAAAGCAAAGAATGTATTGGCCGGATCCGCTGTATCCAGAACGACATGATCCGCATCACCCTCGGCCACCTTGCCTGTGAGCGTATAGATGGAAGCCTCATCGGAATCCATCGCGTCCTCTGTGACAATCCGCGTGATCACGGGCAGATCTTCCGTATCTTCCAGATCGCCGTAATAAGTAACCTCAGCCTCAACGCCTGCATTCAGACCGCCCTCGGTCACCTGCTGCCCTATCAGAGTATTGAATGTATAAGTGCCGTCTTCAGTCTCCAGCGTTAAAGTTCCGTCTCCCACCTCGCTGATCGTTCCGTTGACTACCTCATCCGCAAGATCCTCCTCGGTCTCCTCCGCAGCGGACATAAGCACTTCAATCTCCATAGCCGGCGTCGTGTCATCAGAGAGCGCGGTAATATCATAGGTAACTTCTACCTCATCTCCCACGCCCACAGCCTCAGCGCCTGTCACTTCTGCCTCCGAGATATCAAACTTCCGCTCAGTTCCCTCGCTGTCCGTCACGGTCACCACGAACTCTTCGACCACGTTCACAGAACCGTCAAAATAATCGACTTCCACATCCTCGTCCTCTGCGGCGGATGTCTCGGCGGTCTGGGTGCTCTCTGCGCTCGTCTGTGCGGCCTCTTCTTTGTTGGATGAGCATGCCGTAATACCCAGAGCCAAAGCCATGACTGCAATTGCTAAATAAGATTTTTTCATAACAATCTCCTCTTCTCTATCACAATCTGCCCGGGAGCATATGTTCCCAGGCTGCGGCTGTTTTAGAGCGTATTTGCTTTAAAGACACCGCATACGTTACATAATACTACGAAATTTATGTTTTTACTATGTCTTTTTTTTAAATTTTTCATAAAGTACATAAAAAAGATCGTAACAGTTCAGACGGCGGGTATCTTCTTGCCCGGCCAAAGCGCGTTTTGCCCCGTTTACAGCAGTACTCTTGCTATTTATCAATAATAGGCAGCTTTCCCGCCTTCCGCTCCCGCTTTCTCTGCCGGAGCCAGACTATCACCAGAACTGCCGCGCCCACAGCAATCCCCACCAGCCCGGCGGCAACTGTCAGCACAAACCCGCTGCGCACCCAGTACCATAACGGTCCCCCCTCCGGCTCTGGGATGGAAGTCTCCTCCCCGCCGCCCGGCTCCGTGGGTTCCCGGAGAGCACTTCCCTCTTTCATCAGCTCATATTCCATCCAAAGCTCGTACACCGGCGGCGCCTGCCAGCTGACCTGCCCCTCGTAAACCGCCTCATAATCCTTAAGGAGCTTTTCCCCTCTGGCAAGAGCCTGCCGGCATGTCTGGCCCGCCTCGTCCACATACACATCTCCCGCCCAATCCAGGGACAAAAGGCGGTATGCATCCGGCGAAAGGCCCAGCTCGCGCAGAAGCACCGGCCCCCATAAATCCGTCTGTTCCGCCTCCTCCTGCCGAATTACAAGTCCTCCCAGCTCATACTCCAGAGCGCCATATGCATAAAAGGTGACCGGCACGCAAAAACTGCTGTCCCACCTCTCCGCTAAAACCTCGGCCTCCTTCAATGAAATTCTTCCCTCCGCCGATTCTCCGCCCTTTTCCTCATGCACAAGAATAGATTCCGGAAGCGTCTCTGCTCCCTCCACTTCCTCATAGCGAATCCTTCGCGTCACATGTTCCTGCGCCCGTTTTCCAGGTTTTTCCCGGATATCCCAGCTTTTCAGCCGGTATTCCCTGCCCAGCTCATCCGTCCACGAGCCGGGAGGCGCAGAAAATGTGTCCAGCTCCCCGGCCGAAATCTGCCGGGTCATAACCAAATTCTCCCCCGTGCCCTGTCCAGCATCCGCCGCCTGTGCTCCCCAGGCAATCCCGATTTCTGCCGAAATGCCGGGCACGCGCATCCCGACCAAAAGGAAAATCATTCCCGCCAGAAGAAGCATCTTCCTCCCTCTGATCTCGATCTTATTTTTCGCACATTCCGTCTGTTTTTCATATATCCGATTTTTCATCGACAATCCCTCCATTTCTCCATAGAATGACGCTTCATCTCTGCATCATCCATCTGCAATGGGCAAAACGGCGCTCTTATATCCCGTGCGGTTGTCAATGTGCTCTTTTCCCTGTACCCAAGGGCGCAAAAATTGTGGGAATAACGGAATCCTGAATGGATTTCCGCTTCTGTGCATGCGGCACAGCCAGAGGGCTCGAACAGCCCTATCTGTGATTTGTATTATATCGGATTCTTCCGGCGAATGCAAGGGCAATTTTCAGGGGACAAAACCTGAGACACCCAAGTGCGATCATCCATTTCATTTTTTTCGATAAATCCAAGAGCCATACCTCCTTCTGCGGATAGTATGGCCCTTCTTCTTCTCTCTATTCCTCATGCGGGTTCCTATTTACCCATTCAAAACGGCGCCGTACCGCCCCAGAAAGCTCTTCGTCCGCTCATTGTCCGAGGCGAAAATCTGCGCAGGCGTACCCTCTTCCACAATGCCTCCGTCCGCCATGAAAATCACTCGATGGGAAATATCCCTGGCAAAAGCCATCTCATGAGTCACAATCACCATGGCAATGTCCAGATCCGCTAATGACTTGATCACCTTGAGCACCTCGCCGGTGAGCTCCGGGTCGAGAGCTGAGGTGGGCTCATCGAAAAATAAAATCTTTGGGTTTAAGGCCAATGCACGGGCAATCGCCACCCGCTGACACTGGCCTCCGGAGAGCTGGAAGGGATACGCGTCCGCCTTGTCCGCAAGCCCCATCTTTCTAAGAAGCTCCATTGCCTCCCGGCGCACCGCATCCCGATTTCTCTTCTGCACATGAACGGGAGCGTCCATCACATTTTTCAGCACGGAAAAATGGGGAAACAAATTAAAATTCTGAAACACCAGCCCATACTGGCTCTGGATTTCTTTTAGCTCTCGCTTAGGCGCATATTCCGCCCTGCCGCCGGGCGCAGCCCAGACGGCCCGCTTCCCCAGGTAGACCACTTCCCCTCCGTCCAAGGTTTCCAGCATAGTGGCACATCGCAGAAGGGTAGATTTTCCGGAGCCTGAGGGACCGATAATCGAAAGGATTTCCCCCTCCTCCACGTTCAGGGAGATATCTCTAATAACCGACAGTTCTCCAAACGACTTTTCCACATGATTTAATTCCAGGACCTTCATTATCCCCAAACCTCCTGCTCTCAGCGGTAATAATCCAGTTTTTTCTCAATCCACTCCATGACAACCGCCACAATCAGATTAAAAATATAGTAGAACAAGCCCGCCGCCACAAAAGGCATCATGTTGGTCTGGGAAGCCGCCAGCGCCTTGGCGATAGAGAACATCTCCGCCACACTCAAGGTAAATGCCAAAGAAGTATCCTTCACCAGGGTGATAACCTCATTCGTCACAGAGGGCAGAATTCTCTTGATGACCTGGGGCAGAATAATCTTAAAAAATGTCTGAAAGCGGCTGTAGCCCAGAATATACGCGGCCTCATACTGTCCTGCCGGCATAGACTGGATACCGCTCCTGTAAATCTCTGCAAAATAGGCGGCATAGTTGATGGAAAATCCAATAAATGTTGCCCACAGGCGGTAGCTGGTGCCCACCCGTAGCCCGAAAAGATAGTACGGGCCGAAATACACCACCATGAGCTGCAGCATCAGGGGCGTTCCCCGCATCACGGAAATATAGACCTTCACGATATTCTGAAGGATTTTATTCCTGGACATGCGTCCCAAAGCGATCACGAGCCCCAGAGGAAGGGAGACTGCCAGCGTAACCACAAAAATCTGGATGCTGATCCCCATTCCTCCCGCCAGCTGCATAATCATCTGCTGGATTGACATTTTACCCATTTTCCTATACCTGCCTTTATCGCTCGTTTACTTTCCGATGGTGGTTATGTCCTCACCGAACCATTTCTCGGAGATCTCTGCCAGTGTACCGTCCGCAGCCATCTCCTCCAGCGTGGACTGAACCTTATCCCGCAGCTCAGTGTTGCCCTTCTTAAAGCCGATTCCGTACTCCTCTGCGGAGAGTGTGTCGTCCAAGATAACAAAGTCCGCATTCCTCTGCTGAATCTGATATCCGGCCACAATCACGTCCATGGCGATGGCGTCCACCGCCCCCTGCTCCAGATCCATAAATGCCGTATTGTAATCCGCAGTTGTGAGCAGCTGGGCAAAAGTTGCGGTAAGATCAGGGACTTCCTGCAGAGCCGCCTCCGCAGAGGAGTCTACCTGACACTCCACAACCTTACCTGCCAGATCCGCCTGGCTCTCGATCCCGGAATCAGCCGCCACCACAAATACCTGCGTGTTTTCCATATAGGGCTCACTCCATGTATAATCATCCTCGCGGCCTGTCATGGTAAATCCGTTCCAGATACAGTCAATATTTCCGGACTCCAGCTCCATGTCCTTGGAATCCCAGGCAATTGGCTGGGGCACAAACTCCAGTCCCAGACGGTTCGCCACCTCCTGGGCCAGCTCCAGGTCAAAGCCTGTAAATTCCCCGTCATCCCCGATAAAACCCATAGGCGGAAAATCCTGATCAAATCCTACAATAAAGGTACCTCCCGCAGTCTGATCTGTCTCAGCTTCTAAGGCCTTGTCTGCCTCTTCCTCCTGCGCATCCGCCGAAGTTTCCGCCTCCTGTTCACTCTCGGCGGATGTCTCCGCTTGTGCGGACTGGGCTGCAGTTGTCTCCGCTGCCTGTTCCGTGCTGCCGCAGGCCGCCAGGGCAAGGGCCGCCGCGGATGCTACTGCTGCACATAATACTCTCTTTTTCATAATACTTACCTCCTTGTGATCACGCGCAAAGCTCTCTTGAATTTTGACACGCTATCATATTAGCATAATAAAGCGTCCCTGTAAAGCAAAATCGCTTTCATGCGCCGGCTATCCGATGCGAACTGTTGTCAAAATACAATCCCAGCAAAGCGGTCAGCCCTTCGGTCACGGGAAATGCCAGCCATACACCTGTCATTCCCCACATTTCCGACATAACGAGAGCCGCCGGCACGATGAGAATCAGCCCCCGCAGGAAGGAGACCACATGGGCAGGAATCACCTTTTCCACCGAAGTAAAATAGGTGGAGAGAATTACATTGTACCCCATAAATAAAATGCCGGTAAAATACAGCTTAAGTCCTGCCGCAGCAATTTCCTGCAATCCGGCATTGTTCTCACTGTTGAAAATCCGCGCAATGGGCTCCGCCCACAGGAAGATTCCGGCATAGAGAACACACGACAGAACCGCCATGGATACCATGGCGCAGTTCAGATACATGCGCTGTGCTTTTTGATTGTTTCTGCCGTACTCCCGGCTCACCAGCGGCTGGATTCCCTGGGATATTCCCGTATAGACAGACGCAATCACAAGAGAGAGATTGGCAACCACGCCGTAGGCCGCCACCCCCGTATTTCCCGTAAGCCGCAGGATAATACCATTGAACACAATAATCACAATCCCCGATGACATCTGGGCCAGCAGGGAGGGAAATCCCAGAGCCAGATTATTCTTTACATGGACTGCTCCAAGACCTGTCTTCACTGCATGAAATCCCTTGGAGGCTTTCAGCCAGTGGGGCGCCATGATAATAATTCCGATCACCGGAGCCAGGCCGGTCGCAAGAACCGCGCCGAAGATTCCCATTTTCATGGGAAACATGAACACGTAGTCCAGCACAATATTGGAAAAGCTTCCCCCTGCGGTAGCCGCCATGGAGAGCTGGGGATTGCCGTCATTTCGGACGTAACACACAAAAATATCATTCAGTATAAAGGCCGGAGAAAACAGCAGCAGCACCTTCATATATGTATTGGACATGGCAAACACCGCCTCATCCGCCCCCAGGATGACGGCCAGATTTTCCGAAAAAAACAGCCCCAGCGCCACAAACAGGACAGAAAATCCCGCCGCCATATACAGCGTGTTGGTGAACATCTCGTCCGCCTCCCGGTGACTGCCCCGGCTCTTGCAGATGGAATACCGGGTGGCCCCGCCCATTCCCAGCATCAGGCCGGTTCCGTGAATAAAATTGTATACAGGTATGGCAAGATTCAGTGCCGCAAGTCCATTCGTCCCCAGGCTCTGAGACACAAAGAAAGTGTCCGCCAGAATATAGCAGGAGAGTGCCAGCATTCCGATTACGCTCAAAAGCGTGTATCTGGCAAACTCCCGGATGGTTCCTGTCTTTTCCATTTTCTTCCTCCTCAGTGCGAGATGCCGCCGGAAACTTTTAACACATCGGGCCGGCCCGAAGTTTTCCGAAAATAAAAGCGCTGATATTTTGTATCTCCATGGCCTGCTGATACAAAATCCAACGCTTATTTACCCGGCGGCAAATCGTTCTCTATTTTCCGCTATTAAGAATAGCAAAGGAACTTCTTTCCGTCAAGAAGTTTTTATTAGAATGGAAATACGGAAATTTTTATCGCAGGGAGGAGTCCTCCCGCAGAATATCTTTCACCTGTGAAAGCTTTTCCACCACATAATCCGGATGAATATCTTCCGGCAGCGGCGCGCCCTGGGGATTGAACCAGCACACGCGGCAGCCCGCCCCCAAACCGCCCCGGATATCCGACGAGAGGGAGTCTCCTATGAGAAGCATCCGCCCCGGCTTTATCCCCGGCATTCTGGCAAAGCAGTAATCAAAATACGCTCTCTGAGGCTTCTGGCTTCCCGCGTCCTCAGACACAAAAACATCCTTCACATACTTGTCAATGCCCGACAGGGCCAGTCGTTTATACTGGGTGGAGGAAGTGCCGTTTGTGACAATATAGAGGGCATAGCGCTCCTTCAGCCAGCCGCACAGCTCCAGAGCGCCCTCCACCAAGAACGCTGTGCCATCCAGGCAGGCGCGGTAAAAGTTTTCTGCCTCCCTCCCGTCCGCCCGCTTCCCCATACTCTCAAAAAACCGGACAAAGCGCTCCGTCACCAGCTGCTCCTTTGCGATCTCTCCCCGCTCAAATGCCCGCCAATAACTCTCATTGATCCGGTGATACGCGTCCGCATATTCCGGCAGCGGAGGGAATCCAAAGTGCTCCAAGAGCTTTTTAATCCCCAGCTCCTCCGAACGGTTAAAATCCAGAAGTGTCCCATCCACATCCAGAAGAATGGCGTCAAACTGTCTTCCCATCCGTCAAATTCCCCCTGTCCGCAGCGCTTCGGCGTAAACCTCCCTGCCCGCGCAGATCGTGCCCATCACCTGGCCGGTAAGCTGCTCTCCCACAAAGGGACTGTTGGAGGAACGGGAGGCAAATTCTTTGACTGTCCACACGCGGTCCGGGTCAAACAGCACCAGGTCCGCCGGCGCGCCGGGAGCCAGGACGCCGGCATCCAGCTTGTACAGCTTCGCCGGGTTGGTGCTCATCTTCTGCATCAGCTCCAAAAGCGTCAGATGGCCCGGCTTTACCAAGTGCGTGATTCCTAAGGCCAGCGCGGTCTCCAGGCCAATGATGCCGCTCGGCGCCTCTGTCAGCGGACGCCCCTTCTCCTCGGCGCTGTGGGGCGCATGGTCCGTGGCAATCATATCGATGGTTCCATCCTTCAGCCCCTCAATCAGCATCCGGCGATCCCACTCGGTCCGCAGGGGCGGATTCATCTTTGCCAGGGAGCCGTGCGCAAGGACCGCCTCCTCCGTCAATGTGAAATGATGGGGCGTCACCTCTGCCCAAACCTGGGCCCCCAGCCGCTTTGCCAGGCGCACCATCTCCACGGAAGCTCCGGCACTGATGTGCTGGATGTCAATCCGCGCTCCTGTATCCAGAGCAATCATGCAGTCCCTGGCAACCAGGGAGTTCTCGGCCAGAGCCGGCGAGCCATAGATTCCCAGTTTATCCGAGACCGCGCCGTGATTGATTCCGTTTTCCTTTATAAACGTCTTGTCCTCCTCGTGAAAGCTTAAAACCGTATCCAGGCGGACGGCCTCCTCCATAGCCCGGCGCACAAACGCCCCATCCATCAGAGGAATCCCGTCATCTGTGAATCCGGCCGCACCGGCGGCTAAAAGCCCCTCCATATCCGTCAGCTCTCTTCCTCCGAATCCTTTTGATATGGCTGCGCAGGACAGCACATGGATTCCCGTCTTTTTTCCCTTTTCCAGGACGTACTCCAGCGTTTCCCGGTTGTCCACAATGGGCTTTGTGTTCGCCATGCACACCACGGTGGTAAATCCGCCCCGGGCAGCTGCCTGCGCCCCGGTCTCAATGTCCTCCTTATACGTAAGCCCAGGATCCCGGAAATGGACATGGACATCCACAAGCCCCGGCGCCGCCGCAAGTCCCTCCGCATCAATAATCCGGAAGTTTCCGCTGCCGGCATTCCGGGCCGCCTCCCGGCCAAGTCCCGCCGGGCCAATCTCACGGATGCGCTCCCCTTCTATGATAATATCTCCGATTTCATCCCGCCCCGATGCCGGGTCCAGAATTCTCGCCTTTTCAATAATCAGCACCGTTCTTCCTCCTAGTATAATAATGATGTAGTCAATAATGACTACAAGTTAATAGTTACAAAGTCTAAATGAATAACTGAAGGAGGGCTTCCCTCTCCATCAGAAGTTATTGTTTCCTTACCGTGTCTGTG
>CALWBS010000125.1 GCA_944376135.1 uncultured Enterocloster sp. | reverse complement strand
GAAATACTCAGATAAACCAATGAAACGGTTTATCATGGCAAACGAGCATGATATCAGCAGGATAGAAAAGCTACTCTTTGAGAAAAGATATGAAAAATAAAAGTTTCTGACTTTGCGATTGCCCTAACTTTTTTGATAAAAAAGAGAAAAAATATTGACAATTTTGTTTTGCCATGGTAAGGTAAAAAATATTAAACCTGATGATTCAAAATCATTTGAATTATCATAATTAAATATATCGTGAGAGAACATGGAATGACGGACAAGATTAAGCGAACACCATTGCAGTCTGAAATCATACGGTATATTCAGGAGTATATGGAGGAGAATGGCCTGAAGGCCGGAGACCGGCTTCCATCTCAGGAGCAGCTGATCCGGATGATGGGGGTCAGCAGGACGGCTCTCAGAGAAGCGGTGAAGACACTGGAGGCACGGGGCGTGCTGACCGTGAAGAATGGAAAAGGAATCTATGTGGGGCAGGGGGAGGATAGCGTATTTCTCTCTCTTTTGGATTTTGCCAGGGAAAAAGAACAGCTTCTGGAGGCCCTGGAGGTTCGGAAGATATTGGAGCGCGAGATTCTCCGCATGGTGATATACAGGGCTACGCCGGAGGAGCTGGCAGATTTGGGGGAAATTACAAAGACGCTGATGGACAGGTTTCGGCGCGGAGAGAAACAAACGGAGGTGGACAAACAGTTTCATTATACGATATACCGCCTCTCCCATAATCAGGTTATGTATCAGCTCATTCTTTCCATCAGCAGCATTATGGATAAATTTTGGGAGTTCCCTCTGAATATGGAAGATCCCTTCCGGGAAAGTCTTCCGCTTCATGAGAATCTGTATTATGCCATCTGTGAAAAGAAGGTTCGGACAGCACAGGCTATTAATGAAAAACTTCTGGATGCCGTTTACCGGGATATCAGAAATCAACAGCAATAGATAAAGCCTGTTTGGGAGACGCAGAAGATTGTGGATTAAACCTATCATATAGCATATAGGTATATGGTATATAGATTATGGAAATTCGGAACAAAGGAGAGAGCGGAAGATGTCGGATCAGAGCAGGTATTTGAAGGACAGCCGATTGATAGCGGAGCACTACGGAGAGGAGTATGAGCATTATTACAACGCCATTGTGCCGCCGATTTTTATGAATTCCCTGAATGTATTTGAAACGCTGGATGATTACTATGATTTTGACCGGAGGGATAAGCATAAGTACTGCTACGGCAGGGTGCAGAATCCCACGGTACGCATTTTGGAGGACAAGATTGCGGCACTGGAGCATGGCGTAGGGGCATTGGCTTTTGCCTCTGGTATGGCGGCAGCAACCACGGCGGTTCTCACGGCATGCCGCGCCGGAAGCCATGTGGTCTGCATTCACAATGCCTATGGGCCTTTGAAGGATTTTTTGACCGGATATTGTCGGGAGCATATGAACATTACCACAGATTTTGTTAAGGGGAATACGGTTGGGGAGTTTGAAGCGTACGTGACGGACCGGACAGACCTCATTGTGCTGGAGAGTCCGTCCTCCCTTATATTTTCTCTTCAGGATATCCGGGCCGTATCGGAGCTGGCCAGAGCTCATGGGGCTCTGGTTTACATAGACAATACTTATTGTACACCCATTTACCAGAATCCCTTGGATCTGGGCGCAGATATAGTAATGCACACCACATCCAAGTATATTGGAGGACACAGCGATGTGATCGGCGGTGTCCTGGCAGTGAAGGATGAAGAGCTGCTTAAAAGGCTCATAACCAATAGGGAGCTCTTGGGCGGCATCGTAGGTCCCATGGAGGCATGGCTGATGATACGGGGGCTTCGGACCATGGAGGTGCGTCTGGTCCAGCATGAGGCTACGGCGATGAAGGTGGCGGAATTTTTGGAACAGCATCCCAAGGTGCGGAAGGTCTATTATCCGGGACTCCCTTCCCATCCACAATACGAGCTGATGAAGAAGCAGCAGAGGGGAAACAGCGGACTTTTGAGTTTTGAGATCGACGGAATCGCAGAGCAGGCGGCAAAGATGGCGGAGAGCCTGAAAATATTTAAGATCGGCGTGTCGTGGGGCGGTTTTGAGAGTCTTGTGTTTTTGCCGCATATGAGGCTGGACGAGGAGACCTGCACCCGCTTAGGAGGCGGGAAAAATATCGTACGGATCCACTGTGGATTAGAAGGCACAGATGCTTTGATTTCCGATTTGGAATCAGCACTTGCTGAGATATAAAAAAAGGAGGAGAAGACATGAGAAAAAAACAGGCGGCAGTTATGATTCTGGCAGCAGTGATGCTGGCAGGATGCGGCGGTGGAACTACTGAGACGGCGTCTACAACGACGGCGGGAGGCTCCGGCGAAAGCGCGGCGGCAGGGGAGACCCAGGCAGAGGCTACGGGAGAGGACATTACTATCACACTTGTGGAATCTCTCACCAGTCCGGAGCGGACTGCGGTGCTGAGAGAGATTGCGGATAAGTATCAGGCCGATCATCCCAATATCACCATCGAGATTGTCTCCCCGCCTCTTGAGAACGCGGACTCCAAGATCACCCAGATGCTTATGAGCGGAACCGGCGCGGATATCGTAGAGGTTCGGGATTCCACCATCACCCAGTATGCAACTAATGGTTGGATTGCGGATCTGGGACAGTATATTGACAGTTGGGATGAAAAGGATACCCTGACGGAATCCGCCAATGAAGTTATCTACTATTATCAGGACACGGCTTACATGATTCCCTATGGCTTCTATCAGAGAGGCCTGTACTACCGGACAGATTGGTTTGAAGAAGCGGGACTCGACACGCCGGAAACTTGGCAGGATATCTATGACGCGGGTCTGGCTATCACCGACCCGGCCAACAGCCGCTTTGGATATTCCTTCCGCGGCGGTTCCAGCGGATATCAGTATGCGGACACTATCTACTGGAGCTGGATCGGAACAGATGTGGTGGCGGATCCCAATGCGGCGTATTTCCTGAAGGATGGGGACGGTGCAACTATCTTTACCCTGCCGGAGGTAAAGGAAGCCCTCAATTTCTATAAGGATTTGTATAAAAACACCTGCCCGACGGACTCCATCGCATGGGGGTTTTCTGAGATGGTGCAGGGGTTTGTGGGCGGAACAACCGCTATGCTGATTCAGGATCCCGAGGTAATTGCCACCTGTGAGGCGGATATGGGCGATGATCAGTGGGCGCTCGTTCCCTTCCCCAAGGGACCTTCGGGCCAGGCGGTATTTCCCAACGGCTTTGCAGGCTGGGGCATGACCTCCTTCACGGAGCACCCGGACGAGACAGCGGATTTCCTGCTGTTCCTGTCCAATGCTGAGAACAATACATATTTTGCGAAGAACTACTCCACAATTCCCATCCACAGCAACGCGGCGGAGATGGACAGCTATTTCTCTGAGGGCCGTTTCGCCATTTATATGGATATGGCGGAGGAGCCGGATGTTTACCGCCATGCCGCATATCCGCAGATGTATGAGGCATTTGCGACTTATAAGACAGAGGTGGATACTATGTATCAGAAGTATCTCACGGATGAAATTACGGACGATGAGCTGCTGACATGGCTGGATGATTTCTGGACGCAGGCGTATGCCGATGAGGGCCAGAAGTGGTAAAAGAGAGTTACGCTGGAAATGGGCGCTGCGGGGTTCCCCGCGGCGCCTGCTTGCAAATGCCTGGCAATTTCCCCACGGCATCCGAGGGAGAGGAGAAAACAGTATGAAACAGAAATCAAAACTGAGAATGCGGAGGACCCGATTTATCGTTCTTATGGTTCTCCCCGCCATACTCATTCCGGTAATCTTTACCTATTATCCCATGGTAAAGGGTTCCCTTATGGCATTCCAAAGCTACAATTTGATGAACGTAAAAAATATCAAATGGAATGGGCTGGAAAATTTTGAGAAGCTTTTTGCTCAGAACGCCAGCAATTCTTTCTATACGACCCTGCTTAACACGGTGAAATGGGTGTGCATTTCCCTTTTCTTTCAGTTCACCGTGGGCTTCGGCATGGCGCTTCTGCTGAAGAAAAAATTTAAAGGCTCCAGCGTGTACCAGGGCCTGATCTTCTTCCCCTGGGCAGTCTCCGGCTTTATTATCGGAATCATGTGGCGCTGGATGTTCAACGGCACTTCGGGAGTGATCAATGATATCCTGTCGAGAATTCATATTATCAATCAGCCCGTAGGATGGCTGGCAGATAAGGGCACGGCTCTATACTCCTGCATTGTGGCGAACATATGGTATGGAATTCCATTTTTTACGATCATGATAACAGCGGCTCTGCGGGGAGTCTCAGAGGATTTGTATGAAGCTGCGGATGTAGATGGAGCCAGTCCTTTTCAGAAATTCACAAATATTACGGTCCCCTGCATCCGGTCCGTGCTGCTTCTTACCGTGTTACTGCGCGTGATCTGGATTTTCAACTTCCCGGATCTGATTTATTCCATGACCCAGGGCGGGCCAGCAGGATCCTCCCATATCATCACCTCTTATATGATGCAGCTTGTGCAGAGCCTTGATTACGGTCTTGCCTCGGCCGTAGGACTTCTGTGTATCCTGTTCCTGGTAGCCTTTGCGGCGATTTATCTGGTGGTGACGAAATATACAGAGAAGGAGGCATGACAAAATGACGATGCGCACGAGAAAACGAATATTGGTATCGCTGAAATATATAGTACTGGCCGGTTTTTTGGTTCTTGTGATGTTTCCCTTTGTTTGGATGCTGCTCACATCCATGAAGGGTTCCCAGGGCGAGATCTATGCATTCCCTGTTCGGTATCTGCCGGATCCCCCTACATTGATAAACTACACGTCCATGCTCTGGAAGGGAAATTTCGGAAGGTATATGGTCAACTCCCTGATCTGTTCTAGCGTTGCGGCCGCCTGTGCGGTGTTTGTGGCGATTTTGGCGAGCTATGTGATCAGCCGATTCCATTTTCGGTTTAAAAATGTGATCCTGCTGTTTTTCCTGATTACCCAGATGATTCCTATGTTTATCATGCTGGCGCCCCTTTATCAGCTGCTGGCGAAATTCCGGATGCTGAATGACCTTCGGAGCATGGCGCTACTCTACACGAATATGATGATTCCCTTCTCCGTTGTCACCCTCTGCGGATTCTTTGACGGGGTGCCAAAGTCTTTGGAGGAGGCAGCGTGGATCGATGGGTGCAGCTATCTGCAGGCTCTGTTCCGGGTGGTCGTCCCAGTCATCATGCCGGGTATTGCGGCGACCTTTATCTTCGCCTTTATCAATTCCTGGAATGAACTGTTTATGGCAGTTATGTTCATTGATGTGGACAAATTTAAGACGATTCCCGTGGGACTTAATGGACTGATTTTAAAATATGATATCAAGTGGGGAGAGATGGCGGCAGGCACCATCATGTCTCTGGTACCTACAATGTGCCTGTTTGCTTTTGCACAGAAATATATGATCGAGGGCTTGACCGCGGGTTCTGTAAAGGGCTGATCGCGGGCTGCCGTAGGAGGATGTGTTTGTGAGTATACAATTTGAGTTGGAGAGAATGGAACGGCTTACAGAGGACTTAAAGAATCTTGTCAGGCCGGTTCGAATTCCTGTGGAGGAATACTGGAGGAAGGAGGGAAAGACAGCGGGAGCGCCGGTCGGTTCCCTGGAGGGATGGGAGAAATGCCATATCGACGAGCCATGGAAAACTCTGGAGGCGCACCGGTGGTATCGGACTTCCGTGGAGATTCCCCCCAGTCTGGATGGCTGCCATGTGGAATTTCTTATTACAACAGGGAGGGAGGGACAATGGGACGCAACCAATCCTCAAATGCTCTTTTACCTCAATGGAAAAATCATCCAGGGGGTGGATGTAAACCACAGAGAGGTTCGCATCTCTCCCTGCGCAAGGGCCGGGGATGTGTATGAGATTGCCCTTCTGATCTTCAGCGGAAGCGTGCCGGGGGATCTGATCATCCGCACGGAGCTAGTGCAGCTGGACGATGCGGCAGAACAGGCATACTATGATTTTTTGGTTCCCGTGCAAACGGCACGGCTGTTGAAAAAACCGGACTATGAAAATTACCGGAGGATTTTGGTGAAGCTGGGACCTGCGGCGGATGCCCTGGATCTACGGCAGCCCTATTCGCCGGAATTTTACGAATCTCTGAAGCGGATGCGGGAGATTTTAAAGAAGGAATTTTATACGGACATCCGTGCGGATGCCCCTGTGGTCAGCGCCATAGGCCACACCCACATTGATATCGCCTGGCTCTGGACGGTGGAGCAGACCAGGGAGAAGGCGGTGCGCAGTTTTTCCACGGTTCTGGAGCTGATGGATCGCTATCCGGATTATAAATTCATGTCCAGTCAGCCGATTCTCTATCAATTTGTTAAGGAGCAGGAACCGGAACTCTATGAGAAAATCAAGGAACGGGTGCGGGAGGGACGGTGGGAACCGGACGGCGCCATGTGGCTGGAAGCCGACTGCAACCTTCCTTCGGGAGAATCCCTGGTGCGCCAGATTATAAAGGGAGAGAAATTTTTTACGGAGGAGTTTGGAATTCCCAGCCGGTGTCTGTGGCTGCCGGATGTGTTCGGATATTCTGCGGCTATCCCGCAGATTTTGAAAAAGTGCGGTATTCCCTACTTCCTGACGACTAAAATTGCCTGGAATCAGTTCAACCAGCTTCCCAACGATACCTTTCTGTGGAAGGGGATTGACGGGAGCGGCGTCTTTGTCTTTATGCCGACGGCCTGCGATTTCGATAAGACGCTGGGACTCAACGTATCGTTTACGGATACCCGCAATACGACAACCTACACGGGAATTGTCAATCCCAATATGACGCTGGGAACCTTTAAACGGTTCCAAAACCGGGATTTGACGGAGGATACCCTGATGCTCTTTGGATTTGGAGACGGCGGTGGGGGCCCCACGAAGGAGATGCTCGAGGAGGCAAAACGTTTGCAGTACGGTATGCCCGGCATCCCCCGCCTGGTGCAGGAGAGCGAGAGACGCTTCTTTGACAGGATTTACGGGGACATCGCGGACAAGCCCGATATGCCTGTCTGGGAAGGGGAGCTGTATTTTGAATACCATAGGGGCACGCTGACCTCTATGGGGAAAAATAAGAGGAACAACCGAAAAAGTGAGCTTCTCTATGAGCAGCTGGAAACCCTGGGGGTTATGGCGGAGCTTCAAGGCCTTGCGTATCCGGCCGAAACGCTGCAGGCGGGATGGAATGGGATCCTTTTAAATCAGTTTCATGATATCATTCCCGGAAGTGCAATTGGTCCTGTGTACGATCAGACAGATAGGGAATACGAGGAGATTCTTGATCGTGGGAGGAGAGAAGTCCGCAGGCTGGCAGGAGCGCTGGGGAGCGCTGTCTATGGGGAGGCAGACCGCTCGCCGGAGGGAAGAGCCGCCGGCACACCGGGGGATGGATTCTCTTTCATTGTCATCAATACCCAGGGATATGTCAGGGACGATGTGGTGGAGGTGGAAGAGCCGCCGGCCGCAGATCTTCTCTGGGCGGTGGACGATGCAGGGAGAAAAAGCCCGGTACAGTATACGGCGGAGGGCAGTCTGCTCTTTTTCGCATGCCAGGTTCCGGCGGCGGGATATAAGCGGTATGTGCTCACTGCCGGGAAACACGGTGGGAAGGACTGCGCGGAGACAGAAGGCTGGAACGGGACGTTTGAAAATGCCTGGTACCGCGCGGTGTTTGATGCGCGGATGGAGCTTGTCTCCCTAGTGGAGAAAGAGAGCGGCTGGGAGCTTTTAAAGAAGGGGCGGACGGGCAATGCGCTCATGGCCTATGAGGATCGTCCCATGAACTGGGATAACTGGGATGTGGATATTTTTTACCGGAGAAAGCCTTATCCGGCTGAAGAGTTCACTGCGCCTGTTCTGCGAGAGCAGGGGCCAGTCCGCACAGTGGTATCGGTGGGACATCGGTTTGCTTCGTCATGGATATGGCAGGATGTGACATTTTACCGGGATCTGCCTAGGATTGACTTTGTGACGCGGGGAGATTGGCAGAATCCGCACTGTCTGCTCCGGGTGAATTTTCCTACTAATCTCAATGGGGTAAAGGCATCCTATGAGATTCAATTTGGAAATGTGGAGAGGGAGACAACCAGCAATCACAGCTGGGACACGGCCAAGTTCGAGGTGTGCGCCCACAAGTGGGCGGATCTCTCGGAGAACGGCCGGGGCATGAGCCTTCTAAATGACTGTAAATATGGCCACAGCATCAAGAATGGAGAGTTGGGGCTGACCCTAATCAAAGCGGGGACGTATCCCAACCCGCATGCTGACATCGGGGAGCATCGGTTTATCTATTCCATTTATCCGCACAGAGGGAGATGGCAGGAGGCCAGAACGGTGGAGATGGCCTATGATCTGAACAGTCCTCTCCTGGCAGCGCCTGCAGGAAAAGAGGCTGCTTCGAGCTGGAGTTTGCTCTCAATTGACAGTCCCAACTGTTTTTTTGAGATGATGAAGAAGGCGGAGGACGGGGATGGATATATTTTGCGGCTTTACGAGAACAGCAATATGCGGACGCGAATGCGGGTGAACCTGGGATTTCCGGCAGAGGAGATCTGGGAGTGTGATCTGCTTGAGAGGTCTCTGCGGGAGATAACGCGAAACAGCAGGGAGTTTGCGGATGAGGTGAAGCCCTATGAGATTAAGACCTACCGTATCCGCCCGGCGGAAAAAAAGGAGAGATGAGATGAGAGAGCGGAGAGCCTGGTGGAAGGAAAGTGTGGTGTATCAGATTTATCCCAGGAGTTTTCGGGACAGTAATGGAGACGGGATTGGGGATTTAAACGGGATTACGGAGCGCCTGGACTATCTGAAGGAGCTGGGTGTGGATGTGATCTGGCTTTCCCCGGTGTACCAATCCCCCGGGGATGATAATGGATACGATATCAGCAATTACCGGGAAATCCAGCAGGAGTTCGGAACCATGGAGGATTTTGAACATCTTTTGTCGGAAGTGCACCGGAGGGGCATGAAACTGATTATGGACCTGGTGGTAAATCACACCTCAGACGAGCATCCGTGGTTTCAGGAGAGCCGAAAAAGCCGCAGCAATCCGTATCGGGATTTTTATATCTGGAAGGAGCCGGTAAATGGGGGACCGCCCAACAACTGGGCCTCCCGTTTCCGTGGGTCAGCCTGGGAGTATGACCAAGCTACGGGAATGTATTATCTGCATATCTATTCGCCGAAGCAGCCGGATCTCAACTGGGAAAATCCCAGGGTACGGCGGGCTGTATACGATATGATGGAATGGTGGGGAAAAAAGGGGATTGACGGATTCCGGATGGATGTGATATCTATGCTTTCCAAGGATCCGTCTTATCCTGACGGGGAGATAAAAGATGGAAATCCCTATGGGGACGGACAGCCCTATTATACCAATGGCCCCAGAATTCATGAATTTTTAAAGGAGATGAACCGGGAGGTTCTGTCGAAGTTTGACTGGATGACCGTGGGGGAGGGAGTAGGCGTGGGGCCAAAGGAAGCCCTTGCGTATGCAGGATATGATTCCCATGAGCTGAACATGATGTTTCATTTTGAACATGTGGAGCTGAATCCGGGGCCTTACGGAAAATGGAATACCAACCGTGTGGATTTGAGGGAGCTGAAAGCAGTTTTGAGCCAGTGGCAGACACAACTGGAGGGACGCGCCTGGAACAGCCTGTTCTGGGAAAATCATGACTATCCCCGTGCGGTTTCCCGGTTTGGGGATGATTCTCCCGCCTGGCGGGAGATGTCCGCAAAGATGCTGGCTGTGTGCCTGTATATGATGAAAGGGACACCTTATATCTATCAGGGACAGGAACTGGGAATGACAAACATGCACAGCCAAAATCTGGAAGATTTCCGGGATATTGAGACTTTTCGTGTGTATCAGGAGATGACGGGGCGTGGACTCGTCTCCCATGAGGAGATGATGGCCTATATCAATCATACAGGCCGGGATAATGCCAGAACACCCATGCAATGGAGCAGTGCTAGGCAGGCCGGTTTTACCGAGGGAACGCCTTGGATTGGCGTCAATGCCAATTATCGGGAGATCAATGCCGAAGACGAAAAGATGTGCTCGAACTCAGTGCTTGCCTTTTATAAGAGACTCCTGAAACTGCGGCGGTCCAAGGATGTAATTTTGTACGGCTCTTACCGGCTGCTTCTGCCGGACAGTCCCAGTCTCTTTGTGTATGAGCGGGAACTGGATGGAGAGAGGGCTTTGATCGCCTGCAATTTTACCAGCATGGAGCAGGCCTTTGCTTTGCCGTCCGGGTGGGAAGCGAATCGGGAGCGGCTGATTGGAAATTATGAGGGAGAAGAAAAAAACGGGATCTTGCGTCCCTACGAGGCCATTGTATGGCGGTGCTAAAAGGAGGAAACATGGCGATCACAGTGCATGAAAAGACGGGGGTATTTCATCTGAACGGCGGGGCGTTCAGCTATATTATGAAGCGTATGCCGAATGGACAGATGGGACAGCTCTATTTTGGAAAGGCGGTTCGGGACCGAGAGGATTATCCGCATCTTCTAGAGCTGGCGCACAGGGACATGGCTCCCTGTGCGTTTGACGGCGATACCACCTTTTCGCTGGAACATCTGAAACAGGAATACCCTGCCTTCGGCACCGGGGATATGCGTTATCCTGCCTATGAAATCATGCGGGAGAATGGGAGCAGAATTAGCAATTTTATCTATAAAGGATATGAGATTTGTCCGGGAAAACCAAAGCTTGCAGGGCTGCCCGCCGTGTATGCGGAAAATGACAGGGAGGCGCAGACGCTGAAGCTGTATCTGGAGGATCCGGTGATCGGCGGGGAGCTGACCTTGCTCTATACTGTTTTCGAGGGGCTCCCTGTGCTTATCCGCAGCGCGTACTTTCAGAATAAGGGACAGGAAAAGTTGTATCTCACCAGGGCCATGAGCTTAAGCCTGGATTTGCCTGACAGCCAGTACGAGATGGTGGACCTGGCCGGAGCCTCCCTGCGGGAGAGACATGTAAAGTCTCACCGCCTTCACGAGGGGGTACAGAGTATTCACAGCATGCGGGGGCACAGCAGCCACCAGTTTAATCCGTTTTTAGCTTTGAAAAGGGGAAATGCGGATGAATTTTCCGGGGAGGTTTTGGGAATTAGCCTGGTTTACAGCGGGAATTTTTTGGCTCAGGTGGAGGTGGACACCATGAATACGGTGCGGATTACCATGGGAATTCACCCACAGGGATTTTCCTGGCCGTTGGAGACAGGGGAAAGTTTTCAGACGCCAGAGGCTGTGATGGTATTCTCCCAAGAGGGATTAAACGGCATGAGCCAGGTGTTTCACAGACTATACGGAACGCGTCTTGTCCGCGGGGTCTGGAGGGACAGGGAACGTCCGATTCTTATCAATAACTGGGAAGCTACCTACATGGATTTTGATGAAAAAAAGATCCTCTCCCTTGCCGAGAAGGCCAGGGATTTGGGCATTGAGCTTTTTGTGCTGGACGACGGCTGGTTTGGGGAAAGAAATGATGACACCACCTCTCTGGGAGACTGGTATCCCAACTGGAAAAAGCTTCCGTCGGGAATCAGCGGTCTTTCTCGGAAGATTAACGAGCTGGGGCTGGATTTCGGCCTTTGGATTGAACCAGAGATGGTGAGTCCGGTAAGCAGGCTCTACGAGGAGCACCCAGACTGGGTATTGGGGAGCAGGGATAGGCAAATCTGTAGAGGACGCCATCAGTACGTGTTAGATTTTTCACGGTCTGAGGTGGTGGATTATATCGGGGACAGGATGGAGCAGATAATCAAGGAGAGCAGCATTTCCTATATTAAATGGGATATGAACCGGAGCATCTCCGACATGTTTTCATCAGGCTGGGGAGCCGAATATCAATCTACGGTGTATCACAGGCATATTTTGGGGGTTTATCGTCTGTATGAGCGGTTGACTCGGGCATTTCCTTATATTTTGTTTGAATCATGCGCCAGCGGAGGCGGGCGTTTTGATCCGGGAATGCTTTTTTTTGCCCCGCAGGCCTGGGCATCCGATGACACCGACGGAATAGAACGGGTGAAAATCCAATATGGGACCTCCTATGTATATCCCATAAGCTCTATCGGGAGTCATGTATCTGCGGTTCCCTGTCACCAGACGTTCAGGACTACGCCTTTGTCCACCCGGGCGGCCGCGGCATATTTTGGAACCTTTGGATATGAGCTGGATCTAGGTACGTTGACAGAAGAGGAATTGGAAGAGATCCGGGAACAGGTCCGGTTTATGAAAAAATACCGGCAGCTTCTGCAGTACGGAATCTTTTACAGGTTACAAAGCCCCTTTGAGGGAAATGACGCGGCCTGGATGTGCGTATCCCCCGACAGGAAGCAGGCAGTGGCGGCGTATTTCCGGTTTCTGCAGCCAGTCAACACAGGATTTAAACGTCTGCGGCTTGCAGGCCTTAATCCTTCGGGAAGATACAGGATCAGTGGAAGAGATTATGAATGCTACGGGGACGAGCTGATGAACATTGGACTCATTCTGTCGGATTGGGCTAGCGGAAACCGTGCGTCTGAGGTTCCACAGGGAGATTTCCAAGCCCGTGTGTTTGTCATGGAGGAGGTGCGGTAACAGCGGATTGGGAAAATTGGCTTAGAAAAAATTAGAAAAAAATAAAAAAAGTGGTTGCCAACTCCAACATTTCGTGCTATACTATTTTTCGTGCTGCGGGAGTGCTGGAACTGGCAGACAGGCAAGACTAAGGATCTTGTGGGTGTATGCTCGTGTGGGTTCAAGTCCCATCTCCCGCACTGGTTGAAAATGGCTCGGAACCTTGATTTTACAAGGCTCCGGGCTATTTTTTGATGTAAACTTCATGGGAATAGAAACAGAACAGCGCGGGGATATCTGCGGTATCGAAAAGAGGTAGATACGAATATGGATTTTTATAAGAGGGTAGCCATCGTCTGCAGCTGCATTCCCCCGGGACGGGTGGCCTCCTACGGGCAGATTGCCCTTCTGTGCGGAAAACCGAAAAATGCCAGACAGGTGGGATATTGTTTAAACAAAGGGCGGGCCGGAGAGGTTCCGGCTCACCGGGTGGTGAACAGCCGGGGCTGCCTTACCGGGGCCGCGTCCTTTGATCATCCGGATATGCAGCGCATGCTGCTGGAGGAGGAGAGAGTGGCTGTGTCCGCAGACATGCGGGTGGATATGGAGCGCTATGGGTGGAAGAATACTCTGGAGGAGGCCCTAAACCTGCGGGAGCGGTTTGCCAGGGAGGGAATTTAAAAGGGCCTCCTTTTGTTGAAATCGCAAATTTCAGAGCTGCCAGTTGTCCGCTGCGGGTACGGATTTCCGAGTTACAGATCCAGCTTTAAGTCTCCGTCATGAATCCAGCCGATTTTCCGGAGAAAGTTCCCCAGGATGGGTGTTAGGACGGCGGGAATCAGGAAACACACAAAGAGGATGCCGAGCCACATCCTGACCCCGCCGCCCATGGCGGTGAATATGCCGATGGGGCCTACCAGGCCGCAGGTGCCCATGCCGGAACCAGCGGGGATATTTTCAAGGCCGAAGACCATGGTGGCGAGAGGGCCGGTGATCATGGACACCACGGTGGGTGGAATCCAGATGCGTGGGTTATGTACGATGTTTCCCATCTGGAGCATGCTGGTCCCCAGTCCCTGGGCCAGAAGGCCGCCCATTTTGTTTTCACGCCAGCTCATGAAGGCAAAGCCGATCATCTGGGCGCAGCAGCCCGCGGTGGCGGCTCCCCCGGCCAGGCCGTCTAAGGACAGGGCAATGCAGATGGCCGCGCTGCTGATGGGAAGCGTCAGGGCGATGCCGATGAGGGCGGAGACAAGCACGCCCATGAGGAAGGGCTGCATCTGGGTGGCCGTCTTTACCAGGTTTCCAAACCAGTCCATGAAGCCTGACACGCCGGGGCCGATGAACTGGGCGGCGAGCACCCCGGAGATAATCGTGGTTCCCGGGGTAACGAGGATGTCTAAGCGCGTTTCCTTGGAAACAATCTTACCCAGCTCCGCCGCGATGATGGTGGAGACCAGGGCGCCCACAGGACCGCCCAGGTCGTTCCCCGCTAAGCCCACGGTGGCGGCGGAGAAGAGGACGAGCTGCGGGGCCTTTAAGGCATGGGCGATGGCAATGCCGAGGGCCGCTCCGGTGGCGCCTTTGGCGTACCCGGCCACGGTGAGGAAGACCTGGATGCCTGTCTGGTTTCCCAGGGTCTCAAAGATGGTGCCGATGAGCAGCGAGGCGAAGAGGCCGAAGGCCATGGCGCCCAGGGCGTCGATTAAGTAGGCGTGAAGAGTGATGTTTACATTTTTCCGTTTCAGAAATTCTTTTGCTTTTTCCATAATACGTGTCCTCCAGAGCAGGAAGCGGGCGGCAGCACAGGAAATTTTCCGCCAGCACCTGCAGAAATTTGGCTTTTTCTGAAAATAATACCATCTTTTTTTGAAAACACAAGTTATTGTTAAGAAATTAACATATTTACAACCAAAGAGGCCTGGGCTATAATAGAGGTATTCAACAGTCGGAGGATCGGCTGGGGGGCAAGCATTCTGCTGCGGCCTGATGGGGAAAGGAGGCGTGCGGGTGGACGGAACGGAGTTTCAAATTTTATATTTTCTCCAAGAGCTGCATGGGCCCGTGCTGGACCGCCTCATGACGGGCATCACCTTTTTGGGAAATGGCGGCTGGATCTGGATTACGGCGGGGCTTCTTCTCCTTCTGTTTCCCAGGACCCGGGCAGCGGGGGGATGCGTGCTTGCATCCCTGGCAATAGGATTTTTGGTGGGAAATGTGATTTTGAAAAATCTTGCTGCCCGCCCGCGGCCCTGCTGGCTGGATGCGTCCGTTCCCCTGCTGGTGGCTGTGCCAAGGGACTTTTCCTTCCCTTCAGGCCACTCCCTCATCGCGTTTGCAGGGGCGGTGAGCATCTGGCGCATGCATCCTGGATGGGGGTGGACGGCTGTGGCTCTCGCCGGGCTTATCGCATTTTCCCGCCTGTATCTCTTCGTCCATTTTCCAACAGATGTGCTGGCGGGGGCGGCCATAGGGACCGCGATTGCGCTCTGGGTGACCGGTATGGTCCGGAAAGGAAGGGGGGCGGGCCGGCGTTTTGTGTGACGCGCCGTCGGGAAGGTTATATTTTGTGTAGGAAAGGCGGGGAAATGCTATGATTATGCGGCTTCCGGGAATTTATGAGGAGCGGCTTTCACGCTCGCGGGACGGCGAGGCGGAGATCAATATATTTCTCATTCCGGGGGAACGGGGGGAGCGGAGCCTGATGATTGACGCGGGCTTTAAGGACCGCAGATGTCTGGCGCAGATGGAACGGGCTCTTTCCTGTCTGGATATCACTTATGACAAGCTGGATATTTTTCTCACACACAAACATCACGACCACTCGGGCCTGGCCAGTGAGTACGCGGAGCTTGGGGCCAGGATCCTGATGAATCCCGAGGAGAACCGCCATCATTATGACTGCCTGTATTACAACAACGATAAGGGGCCGGAAGATGAGCAGTACAAGGTGCTGCGCAGCGTGGGAGTTACCCCTGAGAAGACGCCGGAGATCTGGGAGATGTTCATGGAAATACGCCGGCGGGTCAAGGAGAACCGGGGGTGGGAGTTTGAGGTGACGGCCTTTCCCTTTCTGCCGGTTCGGGCGGGAAAAAAGCTGCGCTATGGAAAATATGAGTTTGAGGCGGTTCCCTTAAAGGGCCATACATATGGACAGATGGGGCTGTATGAGGGGCGGCAGCATCTGCTGTTCAGCGCAGACCAGGTGATCGACGGGATTGTGCCCATTGTGGGAACCACGTTTCCGGACGAGCATCTGTTAACAGGGTATTTTGCTTCCTTGGACGAATTTCTGCACAGATATAAAAACTGTATGCTGCTTGCGGCTCACAATGAACCGATCTGGGACGTAAAGCGGGTGGTTAACCGGATTCTCTACGCTTACCGGGAGAAGGTAGAGCTTATGCGGCAGATTCTCTACCGCAGCCGCAGGGAGATGACCGTGCGGCAGGTGGCCTGCATTGCCTATGGCATGAGGGAGATCCCGGAGGACACAAAGGAGTTTGTCAAGCTCAAGATGGTGATGAGCAAGACATTTTCCTGCTTAGAGTACCTGCGGGACCAGGATTTGGCAGTCCGCGCTGAGCGGGACGGTACATTCTACTGGCAGTCTGCGGAGCTGTAGGAGAAGGCGGGAAGGGCGGGCCTGCGAAGGCAGGCCCATAAAGGAAGGCGGAACCGCACAAAAAAGGTCTTGCATATTTTTGAAAAGCATGTATAGTAGAGAGTGAAGTTTGTACAACAAAAGCAACAGTCCTGAACTGTTAACAATAAAATAAGATTCGCAGAGTAGGCGTACGCGCGTAAAGTGCCTGCTGAACAGGGAGTTGTCAGCGGGACGAAAGGGGAGGACCCCCTGCGGTGCGTAGGCCGCATCCCGCTGCATCAGAGAGAATGATTATCTCCGATTGTGGTTTGAGAGGTCTGCAAAGGAGGTAATTTTTTTATGAAAAAATTGGTACCCTTTAAGACATCCCCCAGGACGCACAGGACTTCCCGGAGCGCGGATACGCCCGGAGGACTGGGGATATTTGCAAGCTCCTACGGGGAATTAAAGCATGCCAGGACCATGACGGTCTGCGCTCTGATGGGGGCGGCGGCCATAGTCCTAGGTTCTCTCAGTATTTATGTGACGGATACCATCCGGATTGGATTTTCCGGGATTCCTAACAAAATCGTTCATTATCTGTTTGGGCCTGTGACAGGGAGCCTCTTTGCAGGGGCTATGGACGTGCTCAAGTATCTGATCAAGCCGGTCGGGGCATTTTTTCCGGGATTTACCTTGGTTACTATGGCCGCAGGCCTGATTTACGGGTGCTTTTTTTACAAAAAGACAATTACGTTTGGAAGGGTGCTGGCCGCCCATCTGGTGGTTTCCCTGGTGTGCAATGTATTGTTAAATACCGCCTGCCTGTCCGTTCTATATGGAAAGGCCATGGGAATTCTTCTGCCGCCGCGGCTGGTGAAAAACCTGATTATGTGGCCTATTGATTCTATTATTTTTTACCATGTGGCGAAGGCGCTGGATGTGGCGGGAGTGTTCCGGGCCCTTAAGGGGAGCGGGAAGCCGGCATAAGAAGGAGGAAAACGAGTGAAGCTGAACATAGGCATGCGCTGTCATGATCTCTGTCCAAAGATGGAGATGGAGGAGCTTTTTAAAGAGGTGAAGGCAAACGGGATCCATCAGATTCAGCTCGCCTTTGGAAAATCCGTGAGCAATTATGACTTTTCTACCGGGCATTACAGCCCCGGCTTTGCCAGATATATCCGGGAGGAGCTGGCGAAGAATGAGATTCATGTTGCGGTTTTGGGCTGCTACATCAATCCCACCAATCCCATTGAGTCCAGGCGCCGGGAGGCAGTGGACCGTTTTATCGAGCACCTGCGCTATGCCCGGGTAATGGGGGCTGATATGGTGGGGACGGAGACTGGGCGGCTGGATGCGGATTTCCAGGTGACAAAGGAGTCCTACACTGAGGAGGGCTATCAGCTCCTTTTAAAGAGTATGCGGGAGATTGTGGCTGCTGCGGAAAAGCTGGGAGTGATTGTGGGAGTGGAGGGAGTGTTCAACCATACGCTGTACAGTCCGGCCCGGATGAAGCGGTTTTTGGAGGATATCAGCTCGCCCAACGTGGAGGTGATTCTGGATGCAGTGAATCTGATTCATCCGGATCAGGTGAGCCCCGAGGCCCAGGCGAGGGTGGTTGACCAGGCATTTGCCTACTACGGGGATAGAATCAGCGCACTCCATGTGAAGGACTTTGTTTTTGAGGGGGAGGAGCAGATTTTCCGGCATGTGGGGGACGGGCTTTTCTGCTATGAGCCGCTTCTGCGCCATGTGAAGGAGAAAAAACCCCATATTGCCATGCTTCTGGAAAATTCCAGCAAAGACAGGTTCCATGGGGATACGGCATTTTTACAGGAGATATTTGACCGCATATAAGCGGAGAACCCGAAAGAGGGAGCTTGACGGGAATAAATTTTCAAACACGCGCTAGTTTAGGAACAGTTCAGGACGGCATGTGCCTTAGGGACGGCCACTCTGGACTGTTTTTTGTTACTGCCGGGCATTTTTCAGAAGTTTTTTTAGGGCCTGCGTAAACAAGGTCACAGTGGTGCACACCGCGATAAAGTCGGCGATGGGCTCCGCCAGGAAAACTGCGAACGTTTTGTCTGCGAAGAAATGGGGCAGTATGTAAATCAGAGGTATGAGAAGGAAGACCTTCCGCAGCAAGGCCAGAAACAGGGAGGTACGGCTGTTTCCCAGGGCGATGAAGGTCTGCTGACAGGCCACTTGAGCGCCAAGCAGGATGGAGGAGGCCATGTAGATTCGAAGCGCCCACACGCTGTAGCCGGAAAGCTGCGCATCCCGGGTAAAAATCATGATGAAGGCCATGGGGGCAAACATGCAGACAGCCCACAAAAATGCGGAGTAACACAGGCATGAGGTGAGAAGAAGACGGAAGGTCTTTCCCACGCGGTCAAGCTTTCCGGCACCGTAGTTAAAGCTCACAATGGGCTGTGCGCCCTGGGTTAATCCGTTTAAAGGAAGCAGGGAAAACTGCATGGCGCAGCTCAAGATTGTCATGGCGCCTACGGCGATGTCCCCGCCGTATTTCTGCAGGGAGGTATTAAAGCAGATATTTATAATGCTCTCGGTGAACTGCATGACGAAGGGGGAGAGACCCAGGGCGATGCAGGGAGCCAGCACACGGGCCTTTGGACGCAGACAGTAGGCGCGGATGCGCAGCCAGCTCTTTTTGGAGGTCAGAAACTGGATTACCCAGGCCGCAGAGATTCCCTGGGAAATGATGGTGGCCAGAGCAGCCCCCTTCACGCCCATGCTGAAACCGAACATGAGGATGGGGTCCAGAATAATATTGCATATAGCGCCGATTACCACGGTGAACATTCCGACTTTGGCGTATCCCTGGGCGTTGATGAATGCGTTGAGTCCCAGGGAAATCTGGACAAAGACCGTTCCCAGGGCGTAGATATGCATGTAGTCCCAGGCATAGCCAATGGTATTTTCGCTGGCCCCGAACAGAAGAAGAATGGGGCGGCCGAAAAAGTGGAAAAACAAGGTCAGCACCGCGGCCACAAGGATGAGCGCTGTGGTGCAGTTGCCCAGAATCCGCTCCGCCGCCGCCTTCTTGCCGCGTCCGAGCATGATGGAGGCCCTGGGGGCTCCGCCCATACTTACCAGATAGGCAAAAGCAGAGATGGCGGTGATGACGGGAAATGTGACGCCCACGCCGGTGAGAGCGCTGGCGCCGATATCCGGAAGGTGGCCGATATACATGCGGTCCACCATATTGTAGAGGACATTGATGATCTGGGCAGTGATGGCCGGAATGGCGAGTCTCACGAGGAGCGCTCCTACGCTTCCCTGGCCCAGATCGATTTCACCGGCCTGTTTTTTTGTATCCATAGAGATGTTTCCTTTCATGCAGAGAGTTCGGTCTGACGGCGACCTTGGCGGAGGAAGGGATATGAATACCCCTCATCTCCACTAAGGGTATCACTAAAAAATAGGAAAGTCAAACTTTTTGGCCTCCTTTCGGGTCTAATAAGCAGAAAGGAAGATATCCGCCATTTGGAACTGCCGCAGGCGGAACATAAGGAGAAACCAATGACAGATGAGAGATATGAATGCGTTGTAGCCTGTATCACCCAGTACCAGGACCGGTATTATAAGCTGGCATACAGCTATGTGAAAAATAAGGAGGAGGCCCTGGACATCGTGCAGAACGCGGTTCTGCGGGCACTGGAAAATTATTCCAAGCTGAAAAATAAAGCGGCTGCCAAGACATGGCTCTACCGGATTGTGATAAATGAAGCGCTCCGGTACCTGGAGAAGAATCGAAGGGAAATACTGTCCGGAGAGGAGAAAATGCCTGAGACGCCCTATTATGAGGAGGCGTATGAGCGGGATGATGGTGTGAAAAAGGCGGTGAGCAGTCTCCCCGCTGAGCTTCGGACTGTGATTGTGCTCCGGTATTTTGAGGAGCTCAGTTTAAAGGAGATTGCGGAAGTAACACAGACTAATTTAAGCACAGTAAAGACGCGGCTCTACGGGGCTCAGAGGCGTTTGCGGGACGCGATGAAGGAGGTGGCTTCCCTGTGAAGACAGAGAATATGCAGATCGAGAAGGAAAAGAAGGAGTACGAGGCCGTGGAGGTTCCCGAGGAGCTGGGAGTGCGGATCGAGCAGATGATTGCGAATGACAGGAAGGCACGGGGGTTTGAGGAGCCCCGGCACAGAAGAGAGAACAGGAGGGTATTATTTATGATGAAACGGACAGCGGCGGCAGCGGCGGCATGTGTGATCTTTCTGGGCGTGGGTGTGAATACCAATGAGGCATTTGCCGAGAGCGTGTCCAGGCTCCCGGTGATCGGCGCAGTGGCAAAGGTTCTCACCGTGCGTGAATACAAGGAGGATGAGGGCGACTATAACATCAATATGAAGGTGCCCGGTGTGGAGGTGGAAGAATCCGGTAAACAGGTGTCAGAAGACTTTGCCGGACAGGTAAACCGGGAGATTACTCAGATTGTGGACGCGTATACGGCCCAGGCCCGGGAGGAGTTCGCGGAGTACAAGAAGGCGTTTTTTGAGACGGGGGGCACGGAGGAAGAGTGGAATAACCGGCAGATGGACATTATCGTGAACTATGATATCAAGTACCAGCAGGCCCCCTATTTGTCCTTTGAGCTGGTGACGGCCAAGGGATGGGTGGCAGCCAGCGAGGAGCGGCATTATTACAACCTGGATGTGAGCCGGAACCGGGAGCTGACCCTTGCGGATGTGCTGGGGGAAAATTATAAGGAAATCTGCTATGCGGCGGTGGACGCCCAGATTAAGGAGCAGGTTGCGGCGGACCCCGGGCTTTCCTATTTCGGCTACGGGGGAGATGAGCTGACAGAGGAGAAATTCTCCGGCGTGGATGAAAATACAGGCTTTTACATCAATGCTAAGGGGCAGGTCGTCCTGGTGTTTCCCGAGTATTCCATTGCGCCGGGGTATATGGGATTTCGGGAGTTTGCGGTCGGAAAGGCGAACCTGTGAGGGATGAAACTCCTTGCGGATTAAGGAGATTTGCTTTATCATGGATAGGGGAGGCTTCGGCCTCCCACAATGGACGATGAGGTGATGAGGATGAAGCGAATCGGATTTATAGGGATTGGGATTATGGGGGAGTCCATGGTCCGGAATTTGATGAAGGCTGGGTATGAAGTGGCGGTTTACAACCGCACAAAGGCCAAGGCGGACGCGGTGGTGGCCGAGGGGGCTGTGTGGTGCGACTGTGCGGCCCAGTGCGCGGCGGGCAGGGATGCGGTGATTACCATTGTGGGCTATCCCAAGGACGTGGAGGAAGTATATTTTGGAGAGGGGGGAGTGATTGCGAACGCGGACCCGGGAACCTGCCTCATCGATATGACTACGACGAGCCCCCACCTGGCGGAGCGGATTTATGAGAACGGGCAGAAGAGAGGACTGCGGGTGCTGGACGCCCCGGTGACAGGCGGGGACGCCGGCGCCAAGGCGGGCACCCTGACCATCCTCGTGGGCGGCGACAGGGAAACCTTTGAGAGCTGCCTGCCCCTGTTTGAGGCCATGGGGAAAAATATCTGCTATGAGGGCAAGGCGGGAAATGGACAGCACACAAAGATGTGCAACCAGATTGCCATTGCAGGGGCTCTAAGCGGAGCGTGCGAGGCGCTGGCGTACGCGAAGGCGGTGGGCCTTGACCCGGAGGTGATGCTTAACTCCATCAGCACAGGGGCTGCGGGAAGCGCTCAGCTCTCCAATGTGGCTTCCCGGACATTAAAGGATGACTATGCCCCCGGATTTTTCGTGAAGCATTTTATTAAAGATATGAAGCTTGCCAAGGAGGAGGCGGAGGATGCCGGGGCCAAGCTTGGGGTTCTTGATTATGTCCTGCGGATGTATGAAGAGCTGGAGGCAGAGGGAATGGGCGATCTGGGTACCCAGGCGCTGCTAAAGTATTATGAGCGCTGAATTTGCCGGGAAAGCAGAAAATCACTTGACATATTTTCTGAATATATGGTAAAATTATACAAAATAAAGTGCCGTAGAGAGAGAAGAGCGGGCGGTGCTGTGCGGAGGGCACAGCTCCCGCTCTTTATGTTTGGGAAAAAATTAACAATTATCCCGGCGCATATCTGCGGGGTTTCAGGAGGAGAGAATATGGAAAAATACGTGATTGCTTTGGATCAGGGAACCACCAGCTCCCGCTGCATTTTGTTTGATAAGGAGGGGAATATCTGCAGCGTGGCCCAAAAGGAGTTTACGGAGATCTACCCCCAGCCGGGCTGGGTGGAGCACGACCCGATGGAGATCTGGTCCTCTCAGCTTTCCGTGGCTATGGAGGCCATGGGAAAGATCGGCGCGCACTACAGCGATATCGCGGCTATCGGCATCACCAACCAGAGGGAGACGACTATTATCTGGGATAAGGACACGGGAGAGCCGGTGTACAATGCGATTGTTTGGCAGTGCCGCAGGACCGCTGACCGGATCGAGCAGCTGAAAGCGGACGGCTGGGAGGAGAAAATCCGGGAGCGGACCGGGCTCATCCCCGACGCCTATTTTTCCGGGAGCAAGATCGAGTGGATCCTGGACCATGTGGAGGGAGCCAGGGAGCGGGCCGAGCGAGGGGAGCTCCTATTCGGCACGGTGGACACCTGGCTGATCTGGAATCTGACAAAGGGCTGCATCCATGTGACGGACTACACAAACGCGGCCCGGACCATGCTCTTTGACATCCACAGAAAATGCTGGGATGAGGAGATTCTCGAATATTTCCGGGTGCCAAAGTCCATGCTGCCGGATGTGAAGCCTTCCAGCTGTATTTACGGCTATACTTCCTCGGATGTGATGGGAGGGAAAATTCCCATCGCCGGGGCGGCGGGGGATCAGCAGGCGGCTCTCTTCGGCCAGTGCTGCTTTGCGCCCGGCGAGGTAAAAAATACATACGGGACAGGCTGTTTTCTGCTGATGAATACCGGCACCCAGGCGGTACACTCCACGAATGGATTGCTCACCACCATTGCGGCCAGCTGCCGGGACGAGATTCACTATGCCTTAGAGGGCAGCGTGTTTGTGGCGGGGGCCGCGGTCCAGTGGCTGCGAGATGAGATGCGCATGGTGCGCACAGCGGCTCAGACTGAGGAGTACTGCACGGCGGTGGAGGACACCGGCGGCGTGTACGTGGTGCCGGCCTTTGCGGGGCTGGGGGCGCCCTATTGGGACCAGTATGCCCGGGGCACCATTGTGGGCGTCACTCGGGGAACCAGCAAGGAGCAGTTTATCCGGGCCACTGTGGAGTCCATGGCCTACCAGGTGCAGGATCTGATTGGGGCCATGCAGCAGGATTCGGGCATCCCGTTAAAGCAGCTGAAAGTGGACGGGGGAGCCAGCGCAAACAATTTTCTCATGCAGTTCCAGGCGGATATCCTGGGCTCTGCCATTGTCCGGCCCGAGTGCATCGAGACCACGGCGCTGGGAGCCGCATACCTGGCGGGATTGGCCGTGGGGTACTGGAAGGACAGGGAGGAGATCTGCAAAAACTGGAAGGTGTCCCGCACCTTTGAGAGCGCCATGGACGAGGAGAAGCGCATGCGGCTCATCAAGGGATGGAAGCGGGCGGTGAAGTGCGCGTTGTATTGGTCGGGGGAAGAAAGTTAGAGCGGGTCCTGATACGGAAAGCAATTTTCAAACATGCTCTGGGAAAATCCTTCTTTTTCTGCTATACTGAGAAAAGACGCGGGAGCGGCAGGACGCTCCCTGACTGCGAGGAGGGATTTTCATGGCATTTAAGCCTCTTCCTATCGGGGTGGATGATTTCGGAAAGCTGATTGGAGAAGGGTATTACTATGTGGATAAAACCCTTTTTATAAAAGAACTGTTGGATATGCGCGGGGAAGTAAATTTATTTACCCGTCCCAGGCGGTTCGGCAAGACGCTGACGATGAGCATGCTGCGGTATTTCTTTGAGAATACGGGCGGCCAGCAGGAGGACGGAAAAAGAGAAAAACTTTTTTTCGGATTGAAAATCCTGGAGGCAGGCCAGGCCTACAGAGAATGGATGGGGAGCCGGCCGGTGATCAGTCTTTCTTTAAAATCCGGAAAACAGCCGGATTTTAAGACGGCCAGGGCGAGTCTGCTTGAGGAAATACGCAAGGAATACAACCGGCACGACGGAGTGAAATCCGGGGACAGGCTGCTGGAAAATGAGAAGCAGCGCTACCGGGCAATTCAGGAAGGAACTGCAGATGAGGCTCAATACAGAACCTCTCTTGAATTTTTGTCTTCCTGCCTCAACAAGTGGTATGGAAAAAAGGCGATCATTTTGATCGACGAGTATGATGTGCCTTTGGAAAA
>CALWBS010000124.1 GCA_944376135.1 uncultured Enterocloster sp. | reverse complement strand
CCAGGGCCAGCGTGGCCACCTTTCCTTTTTGCCGCAGGGCATACTCCGGATTCCCTTTTACAATCTTCTCAAGGGGGACATGGAACATCTGGGAAGCGGTTGCCTCGTAGATCTTTCCGTGGGTGGCAAATACCTCGTTCACCCACTGTTCGCCTGCCAGCCAGGCGATCACCCGGGCTTCGATGGCGGAAAAGTCCGCCACCACAAACTTATGTCCTTCCGATGGGATGAAGGCTGTCCGGATCAGCTGGGAAAGCGTATCCGGCACATTGCCATATAAGAGCCGCAGCCCCTCAAAGTTTCCTGCCTTTGCCAGCTTCCGTGCATAGCCCAGGGTCTTGATGTAATTCCGGGGAAGGTTCTGCATCTGTACCAGGCGTCCCGCCCACCTCCCGGTCCGGTTGGCTCCGTAATATTGGGTCAGCCCCCGGATCCGGTCGTCCGTACACCGGGCATTTTCCATCGCCACATATTTTTTAATGGAGGTCTTGCCCAGCTGCTGGCGGATCTCCAGGACCCGCCTTACGTCCTCCGGGATCCCCGTCTGGGCCAGCAGGGCGGACACCTTTTCCTTGGACAGGGTTATCAGCTCCGTTTTCACCCCCAGGCAGTCCCCAATCCGTTTTTCCAGCCAGCCTTTCAGCTGCGCCACGCTGTTGGGATTTTCCAGTCCAGTGATCCTCATGGCCTCTTCCGTCAGCTCCGCTTCA
Source organism: uncultured Enterocloster sp. (assembly GCA_944376135.1). Lineage (GTDB taxonomy): Bacteria > Bacillota > Clostridia > Lachnospirales > Lachnospiraceae > Enterocloster. The sequence goes on along the minus strand of CALWBS010000124.1, from coordinate 4,058 downwards.
CTCCTGGCGTTGATCTGCAGGACACCGTCGATCAGCTCCCGGTCCACCCGGACCCCATAGACATTCATCTGCACGTCCATCCGCCACTGTTTCCACTCCTCTCCCGGCATGTCAAACAGCTCCAGGCGCCTCTGGATCTCCTTTTCCGTCACCACATCCTGGCCGCAGTATTCCTTGAACAGCTTCCATTTCTCCGGCGCATGCCAGGGTTCATTCCAGATCCGGCTGCCGTTTGTCTTCGTGGGCTTGCGGGGGACGCAGAAATACCGGATCAGGGCTTTGCCCACTGTCTGTTTCTGCTTATCCTGGGGCAGCCCGATGGCCTTCCCAGTGGCATCCAGGCCCGCCGTGTAGCCGCAGTAAAGGCCGTGGGCCATCGTACAGCGCCACTGCTCCAGCGGAGTGCGGTACCCTGCTCGATTTAGGCAGTACCACTCAAATGCCGCGTTATAGGCGTGCTTGCAGACTGCGGAATCCACCAAAGCTTTCACAATTGCAGCAGGGATCTTCTCCCCCATCTTTAAGTCCACAACCTTCACCGGTTCCTCATCCATTTGATAGGCAAACAGGAGGATTTCAAAATCAGGTGACTGGGCATATTTATAAAGCCCTGTCTTCCCAATCTCCACGCTGCTGCGTGTCTCAATATCTATGCTTAAATGTCTCATGGTTCCCTCCTGTCAGGCGGAGGGGCCGCAAAGCCCCTCCAGAATACTCAATATGGAAGTCCGGTAATCGGATTGATCCCTGTCATTGGCTGCGAAACGGCAGGGGCACCATAGGCCGCTGCATACCCTGTGGTCCCAGGTGTGGCCGGCTGTGCCGCACCGAAGGACGGAGTAGCCGGCTGCTGCCCTGAATCACCGAAAGCCTGTGCCGCTGTCGGAGCGCTGCCTCCTAACGGTTCCCCATCTCGTGTTTTCTGTACGGGCCCAAGGCCGCAGCCAATTCCCTTCTTGCCGCCGAATGCGTAGGGGAAGAAGGATACGTTCACCCGGCCATACATTCCGCTGTATACCTCCGACTGGTTGATGATCGGATTCAGGCCGGCGTCTACCACTTCCGGCGGGTAATCAGCTTTTGCACTGGCGGTCATCACCCAATGCCCCTTACACTCCGGACCGAATTCCATTCCATCGGACGGCCGTACTCCATCCCCGTCATAAATCGGGATCGGAAGGATCGGCGGGCACGCGCCGTTCCATTTGTCCGTAATGCCCCGTTGCTTTGCTGCCTCAATGGCTGCATCGATCCGGGCCTTGGTGGCCGTGTCGGTCTTAGGAATGAGAAGGGTCACGCTGTACTTCTCTTCCTGCCCTGCCTGGAAGGCGTAGGGCTTAAACAGGTGGACATAGCTTAATCTCACTTCTCCGGTTGTTACTCTGGTTAAATCATTCATGATCGTTTTCCTCCTTAAACGCTTCTTCTGCTGATATTTTGTTGGTAATGGCCGGCCGCTTGTCCGATGCCGGCACCAGCGCCGGTTTTCCCGGCTTCTTTAACACATACCCTTCCGTCTGGGCAACGTACTCTTTCTTTCCCAAAGCCTTTTCCAACGCCGCCGGAGTAATTGGTTTTCTCTCCCAAAGGATGGCGTCTGGAATTCCTGCCTCCGTCAGATGAGCAAACACTTGATCCAGATCCGTCCAGTCCCGGCTGCCGCGGCCTTCCACCGCCTTCCAGCCAGGAACCTCGTTTCCGGCCAGGCATTCTTTCAAGGCAATGGCCTGCAGATCGGAAATCCATTTGGCGATATCCGTTCCCTGCCGCAGATAATTTCCCATCTCCTCATTGGTAATCAGGGGAGGCTTCTTCCGGAATCCATCCGAAAAGGCCAGTTTCACATTTTCCTCCGCCCGGGCCCGGCACTTTCCCCGTGCTTTACAGTATCTGCAGGTCTTTTCCGCTGGGGAAAACTCCCCTTTCCCTTCGATTGCAAGGGCGGCCTTCTCTTTTACGACTTGTCCAAAAGCCAAAAGCTCCTCCAGGGTAGTTTCCCAGGTGGTAATCCCTTCCGGAAGACGCGGCTGCACAATGGACATCCGAACCCGTTTTATCGTATACAACATCCGATAGGCCTCATAGGCTCCCAGGGCGTAAAGCTGCATTTGCGGATTATGCTCCGCGCTCACCCTGCCGTTCGGGTTCTTCCCATACTTGAAATCAATCACATGGATGGTATCTCCACAGATCAGGATGCAGTCCGCTGTCCCAAATCCATCCGGTATGTAGGCGGTAAGGTCTACCTGCTTCTCGATAGCCACATATGGTTCCGTGGGGCTTACCAACGCCGTGGACTTGATAAAATCCAGATAATCGTCCGTGTACCCCATCATCTCCTCCTGCCACAGGTCCGCATGTTCCTTTTTTTTTTTTTTTATGGCTGCCGTCAGCTTCCGTTTCCCAAACTCCACACTGTAAAAGTAGTTCCGGACTTTCAACTCTGCCAGCTCATGGGCCAGGGTACCTTCGGCCGCTGCCTCGGAAGAGGTGTCCGGGAACTCCTCCTCCAATCTGGCGCTGGGCGTGCAGGCCATCCACTGATAAGCTTTAGAGGGGCCCAGAAGGGCATGTCCTCGGTTCTGATGGTCCATCATATCTTAGCCCCCAATCCTCTCAGCGCCGTAGCGAAGGCTCCGTACTGTTCCTTCGGAAGCTGGGGGAGCGTTGCGACCCCAAACTGGGAAAGCAAGTTGACCAAGGCCTGCTGGCCGCCGGCGTCCATTAGTGGAATTGCCGCCTTTGCCAGATCATCCACCGTATACTCTTTGACGGTCGTAGGAACTGCCGGAGCTTTCGGAGCCACAGGTGACGTGACCGCGGACTGAACGGTGGGCGCTGCCGTAGGTTGACTGGCAGGGAGTGATGATGTCACCGGGGTAGCCGCGGGCTGTTCCATTTTTTCTGGCTGTGCTGCAGGTTTAAGGCTCTCGCCTGTACGGCCCAGCAGCTGCTCCGAAAATGCCAGCATCTCATTAAAGTCCTTAAATTCCACTGTAATAATCATAGATTAATTCCTCCTAATTTTTCTTTTAATATCACAAGCTCTTCTTTTGTGAGCGTTATGCCTTTCAGGCACTCGCTGCGGTCTGCATTCCATGGACGCAGGTCGTACTTTGGTTCTTTGCCGCTCCACCGGGTAAAGGTTAGCTCCTTGTGCCATTTCCCGACCTCCGGGAACACCAGCAGTGTCTCTAAAATTTCATATTTGATATCTCCCACCTTGATTTTCTTCCTCTCTTCTCTGTATAATAGGGGTGTGTAATATTTTTATTTTCTGGATCCCGTCCGGTTGCCGCCAGAGGGATCCATTTTTATACAACTAGCCGAATAGCCCCGATTCTTTCTGGAATAGTGGAATCCAGAATTCGGCCTGAAACCATTACCTTTTTGTCCAGTTCATACTCCGGGATGCCTACGAAGCTGCCGGAATAGATTTCTGCACCATCACTTTCAGCGATTATGACTTCCAATTCATCTGTTCGCCCATTGTCCCGGATCCAATCTGTCTGCCAATCCCTTACCCTTGTCCGCATTGACTCACCCCCTCCACAACATCAGCGCTCCCACGCACACCATCCACACGCCCCACAGCCAGATCACCGCCGGCACCAGCCAGGTCACCAGGCGCTGCCAGCTCCAGGGAGGGACTACCATCAGATACTGCTCCCCATCCGGCCGGGTGAGCGTTGCCTTGTTAACCCCTACCCAATCCAGCCGCCAACCCGGAAAACGTCGGTGGACTTGCCAGGTAAATAAATACCTTCTTAGCTTCCGCATTGCGCTGTGCCTCCCCCTGTTATTTTGTCAATCTTGGTTTGGTAGATTTTAAAGCTCCACTGCCTTTTCCCGGGAGATGGCGGTAATGCCACTCCCAAATCAATTTCCCCGCGGCGCATCCTGCGGCGTATTTCCCGCGGGCAGATTCCCAGCTGGAGGGATGCCTCCTCCGGGCTTAAATATGGTTTCATTCTTTCACGCTCCTTTTTAACCTTACAAAATCATTAGCCGGTATATTAGAAGAAACAAGCCGGCCAAGTCAACACACACAATCCATA
>CALWBS010000123.1 GCA_944376135.1 uncultured Enterocloster sp. | reverse complement strand
TCTGCACCACCTGGTCGTAGATTCCATTCTTCTTGATGGAACCGCCTCCGTAGGTGAGCATCACATTTTTCCCGTACTTGGGAAGTTCCTCATCCAGAAACCGGAGAGAGTCCTCTCCGAAATACAGCTTTGTGGGATTGGAATAACTAAAATTGCCTAACATAAATAAACTGCCTCCTTCTATTTATTTTCATCTCTGCTGATTCGCAGCTCTCCGCTCAGGCTGCTGATCCACTGGCTTCCCTCCTCGATCCATCCCAGCTGGTACAGATCGGAATTTGCATGAAAGCTTCCGTAAAACATCACCACATCGCCCCATGGCTCGTAATAGGCCAGGACACCGGCACCGCCCGAGGCTCTGTCCGCCCCGGAGATGTTCAGCTGTCTGCTGGGGTAAAAAATCTTCTCGTTATTGCTGAAATTTTCCACGGAAACCTGCAGGGGGAGCTGGGCATATAAATCCTTTGCCGCCTGGCTGTCATTCAGACGGAATACCAGCTCTCTCCCATTGTTTTCAACCACAATCCTCATTTCTTCTTCCGCCTCTCTTGCCATCACCTGCCCGTTTTCCGTCCAGGCGCCGTCCGCGTTTACCGTATAGCCGTCCGGCGTGACAGTATCCGCCGCCATCCAGCCATCTTCATCAAAATAGTAGCACTGGGAAATGCCGTCCCCGTCTCCGTCAATCCACTGCCAGCCGTTTCTGGCAAAGGTTCCGTCTTCATTGTCATACCACCAGCGGCCGGCATTTTCCTCCGCCCCGGTCCGCCACTGCGCCCCGTAGGCAGGCCCTGCCGCCGCCATGCACAAAATCACCGGCAGTACATGCATCACCATCTTCTTCATAAGCATATTCTCCTTTCCCGCAGCTTGGACTGCCGCCCTATTCTTCCAAAGGCGCGACCTCGATGCTCCCGGACATCTGGCTTATCTGGCCCGCCCCGGACACTGCCTCTCCCAGCTCATAGAGTGAAGAATTCGCGTTGTAATCTCCATAGAACATGACCACATCGCCCCAGGGCGCGTAGTAAGCCAGTGTCCCGGCTCCGCCCTCTGCCGCCGGCGTACCGCTTGTATCAAGCTCTTGGGGCGGGTAGAAAATCTTTTCATTGGTGCTGTAATCCTCCACCTCCAGGGTGAGGGGAAGCTGCGCCGCAAGGGCGGCCGCAGCGGGACTGTCATTCAGCTCGTAAATCACTTCTATTTCCCCGCAGCGGACTGCGACCCGGTCTGCTGCCGCTGCCTCGGCCTGAGGGGCGGGCTGCTCGGAAGCGGCGCTGCCCGCGCCGGCGATTCCCAGCCCGGCCACCCAGGCTTTGACAGCCTCCTCGGAAGACGGGGCATCCTCCTCGTAGCAGTCAAATATGCTGTCTGAAATCACCGCATCAGGCGCCGCCTCCGTGATTAGCTCCACGCTGTTCGCCAGCCCTCCGGTGCCGTGAGAACAGAAGAGATAGACCTGCTTGCCGGAAAAATCATTCTGCTCCAGGAATGTGAGCAGGGCCATGGGCACGCCGTACCACCAGTTCGGGTAGCCCAGAAAAACCGTATCGTACTGGCCCAGGTCGCTCACATTCTCCACAAGTTCCGGCCTGACGCCATTCCCCCGCTCCTCGTTGGCCCTATCCAGGCACGCGTCCCAGTCACTGGGATAGGGATCCGTCACCCGGATGGAAAACAGATCCCCGCCCGTCTCCTCCTGGACCCATCCCGCAAGCTGCTCCACGTTTCCAGGTGAGAGGACGCTGGGGGAACTCATGGCGTCCACGTTCTCGTCCAGTATGGCATTGTCCGCCCAGGAGAAATACGCCACCAGGATATTGCCGGACAAGGCCGGGTCTGCGGAGGCTGTTTCGGATGCCTCCGTCTCGGACTGCGCAGCGGCTTCCGATGTCTCTTCCGAAGATTCCGCAGCGGCTCCCGATAACTCTGTCCCCGATTCCGCGGCAGTTTCCGCAGCCCGCGAAGATGTCTCCGCCTGACCTCCCGAGCCTGCACAGGCTGTCAGGGAAGAAAGTATTGTCAGCACTAACATAAGCGAAAGTATTTTTTTCATTCCTGCCTCCTTTTGCACCGCGAGAGATGGGGAGCTCCCGGCGGTTTTGTTTTATGGATTTATTATAAGAGGCACTTTTTTGAATGTCTAATACTTATATTTTATGTCTTTGCATACTTTTTTTCTATGGTTGTTGAAATTCTAAATGCAACCTTCTAAATGCAACCCGCCCCGGCATCGCTCCCGCTCCCCTGCCGTAGGGCTCGTGACACAGGAACACGCCGTTATATGGTTGGACCCCTTCCGACAGAAGATTTTATGCACAAGCACAGATGGTTTCCGATGCCCGGCTCTGCACCTGCACGGTTCCGGTTCCCTCTGCAATATCCCGGATAATCTCTCCTACGGACGGAACCGTTATATGACTGCCCGCAAGAGGATTTTTAATGCTCACAACCGGCGTGGTAATCGCCGCCTCCACCTCGCTGCGCTCAAAAGCCAGGTCGCAGTCAACCATCTCACAGTTGATGAGCTTGAGGCCCTTGCAGTAGCACAGAGGCTGCGTGCCGATAATTTTGCAGTTTTCGAATGTGACATTCTCGCAGTACCAGGCCAGATACTCGCCTTTGACCACACTGTCCCGAACCGTGACATTTTTTGCGTGCCAGAAAGCGTCCTTGGTGTCAAAGGTGCAGTTTTCAAAGACTGAGTCCTCAATATACTGGAAAGAATATTTTCCCTTCATCCGCACGTTATCAAAATGCAGGCCAGCCGAGCGCATCATGAAATACTCGCTCTCTGCGCTGCAGTCCTTCATCTCGAGATTGCGGACGGACCAGCCAAACTCCGGCGATACAATATCGCAGCCAGTCATCTTCACATCCGCGCATTCCCGCAAGGCCTTGATGCCATGAAGCCGGGAATTTTCAATGGTAATGTGATCGGAATACCACAGGGCGGCCCGGCAGAGCTCGGTCATTTCCGAATCCCGGATGACAAGCCCGTGATCATGCCAGAACGGGTAGCGCAGATTAAAAAAGCAGCGGGACACTTCTACATTCCCGCATTCCTTAAAGGCACTCTCTCCGTCCGCAGGTCCGTCAAAAGAGCAGTCTTTTACCGCGATATCCCTGCTGCCGTACAGGGCGCGCTCCTCATCAAACGTTTGATTCTGAATCATTCTCATGTGATAACCTCCTGAAAATCCCATTAAATGCCGTTTTCTTCGCTATTTAGTATATACTGCTTCGCCGCAAAACGGCAAATACTTGTATATTATGAGCAACCATAGATAAAACGAATGGTTTTTAGTTTATTTCCCCTCCCACCCCCTCCCATCTTCAAAAAAGATAAAAAGCATCCTTCTTTTTTCCCGCGCGCGGATACGCGGTTATCTCCGGCATTATTTGGCATGTAACTTGCTTCTTAGGCCCCAAATCCTGTGGACTGGTAAAGCGCGGAGATATACGAGTACAAATTGTTTCCCGGCATCCCGAACACCAGGATGCCCAGCATCATAAAGAATGAGAGGCGGGCCGGCGCGTTGCGGGGCGCATAGCTCTTCGCCGCCTCCACGTGATGGGCCCCGATTGGCTCCGTATGCAGGCAGTCCGGACGGCTGCGCAGAACGGTCCACACCACCGCAGCCGCCAAGAAGATAAAAGCGCTCTCAGTAAAAAAGGAAAATCTGAGGGACACACGGCTCACCAGAAGCGTAATAATTGGGGAAGCGACAATTACGGATAGACCGGTGGCCGCCATACAGATTCCCAGGGCCAGCCCCCTGTGCTCATTGAACCACCGGGAAATGAGCACAGAAGCCGGTATCATTCCTCCCAGCCCCAAAGCGCATCCCGAAAGCGCCGCGGCCCCGCAGTATCCGAAAAAGCTGCGGGAAGACCCGTACGCCAAAAAGGAAAAACCGCAGATCAGAATGCCGCAGGTGACAATCCTCCTCACCTCAAACCTCTGAATCAGCGGTGTCACTGCCAGCATTCCGGCCAGGCCGAACAGATTCCGGAACAGCACCACGGTGGATGCCTGAGTATTGGTCAGGCCTCCGATGCGGATTAAATAGGGCTGATACGCGGAAAATCCCGTCTGCGCCAGTCCGGCCGTGCAGAACAGGAGCAGGGCGCAGGCCATGCAGATCGCCCAGCCGTATTGTTTCTTGTCCATAGAAAATTCCTCCTCTTTTTACTTCCTCTGCTTCTGCTTTATTTTATAGCAATTTTCATGCCAATTCCGTCACCCTCTGCCCCTGCCCCGCATACAATAGCCTGTAGTATTTGTTTTCTAGGAGGCCTGACTATGTGCGGCATCGCCGGTTTCTATCATTCTCATAAAAACTATACATCCCAGGAGACTCATTACAGGGACATCCTCGCGTCCATGGCCCGCGGCCAGCGCCGGAGAGGGCCGGACGACTCCGGCGTCTGGCTCTCCCCCCACGCGGGTCTGTCCCATGTGCGCCTGTCCATCATCGACCTGGCCGGCGGCCGCCAGCCCATGGTCAAATCCCCGGGCGGCCGCACGGCGGCCATCGCCTATAACGGGGAGCTCTACAACACCGAGGAGCTCCGGAAAGAGCTTCTCTCCCTGGGCCACACCTTCCTCACCTCCAGCGACACCGAGGTGATCCTGGAAAGCTACCTGGAGTACGGCCCGGACTTCGCGAAGCGCTTAAACGGCATCTTTGCCA
>CALWBS010000122.1 GCA_944376135.1 uncultured Enterocloster sp. | reverse complement strand
ATAATAGGTCGCCAGATGAACAATCAGATGCGTGCATCCGCACTGCTTTGCAAATTGAAAATATTCCGGCTTCAGCATATGGCGGTAAAGACCAATCCCCAGTTTCATCTCCATAGACCATTCTCCTCTCTGCTCCTGTTCTTTGCTGTTGCAGCCGTTTGGACGGCGGTTATTCTAAAATTAACTATACAGAAAAATCTTTTTGCCTGCTTCTTGCTTTTCACACAAAATTGTCATATATTGATATTATAAAACGATATTATAAAAAGATTTGCCGCCGGTCCGCGCCGCGGCAGAGAAAGAAGAACCCCAATGCTGTACCAGGTAAACGCCACCGGGACCATCGATCCCAGAATCAAGATGCACTACCGCTTTCATCAGAAAATAGACCCGTCACAGTACCCGCAGGTTCATGATTTTTATGAGATTATGCTGGTTACGGACGGAAAAATGGAGATGGAAATCAATGATGAAACAGATCTTCTCGGCACAGGAGCCCTGTTTTTGATCCGTCCGGGAGACGTACACAACCGGAAAGCTGTGGGGGCCTGTTCCTATATCAATCTTGCATTCCCCGCGGAAGTTGTTGAGAAAATGTTCCGGTATCTTGATATCCCGGAGATGAAGCAGCGCCTCCTGGACCTGCCTCGCCCTCCCAGAACAAAACTTGCCGCAGGGGAAACCCTTCTTTTAAAGGCCCATCTGGAAAAACTGAATCTGCTTCCCCTCAAACAGCCTCATGTCATATGCATGGAGCTGCGGCGGCTGATGCTTGATGTTATGCTGCAGTATTTTCTCCCCGCCTTTTTTTCCCCTGTTCACATGTCCTGCCCGGGATGGCTTGAAAAACTGGCGGAGAAACTGGAACATCCGGATTATTTTTCCTGCTCCCTCGAAGAGCTGGCCTCCATGAGCGGGTGCAGCAGAGAACACCTGTGCCGGAGTTTTAAAAAATATCTGGGCGTCTCCCCCACTGCGTATCTCAACGCGAAGCGCTTAAACTACGCGGCGAACCTTCTGCTCCATTCGGATCAGAAAGTGATTGATGTGGCCTACGCCTCTGGCTTTCAAAGCCTCAGCCGTTTTTATCACGCGTTCAAACAGGAATTCGGCATCCCTCCTTTAAGATACCGAGAAGTGGGGTGTGCAGATGGCGGGAATGAATTTTCAAACACGCTCTCTGACAAGGATATTGCAAAATAAAATAACGGTGAACCGGGATATATCCTATTCTCCGTCTCACCGTTTTTCCCGGCGATGCAGGCTGAACCCGCACCGCCCCATTCTATTTATAAATCTGTTTACCGGATGCCGAACTTCGTGCCTCTGCGAAGGGTACCGTTGCTGTTCCACTCCGTATACACATAGGGGCCTCCATCAGTGGTTCCGTTCTCCGTAAAGGTGTGCATCTCTCCGTTCACTTCACGCGCACCGGTCTGCAGCTTCAAGCTGTTGCTGTCCATATAGTAAACATTCCCGTTAATCTTGAGAAGTCCGCCCTGAAGCTCACCGGAATCCGCTGCAAAGTACCAGGTTCCATCCTTCTGAATCCAGCCTGTGCGCATAATCTGATCATTTCCAAAGTAAAACCAATGATTTCTGTACTGTACCCAGTTGTTGGTGCAGTAGGAGCCGTCGCCCCACTGATACTTCATTCCCTGGGATGTGCTCACAAATCCAGATGCCAGGGAGGTCATGGCGCTCCCCGCTGTCAATGCCAGTGCCAGTGCCGCTATCACAAAATGCTTTTTCATAGAAAAAAACCTCCTTACAATTCTCTTTGCTTTACTGACCTTAGTCTATACCTTGGAGTAACTCCAAGGTCAATGCATGTAAGAGGATTGTAAGGAGATTGTCTAAATTATTACATTTTTAGGTACAAATCGATATTAGCTGGAATATCCAAACTTGGTTCCCCTTCGAAGAGTTCCATCGCTGTTCCACTCTGTATAGATATAAGGCTGCCCGTCAATGGTTCCGTTCTCTGTAAAAGTATATGTAACCCCGTTGTACTCCTTCTGTCCGGTAAAGAGAGCGCAGCTATTTGCATCCATATAATACACATTTCCATTAATCTTCAAAAATCCGGTCTGGAGCTCGCCGGTATCCGCCGCAAAATACCAGTTTCCATCTTTATAAATCCATCCGGTATCCATAATCCCATCTGGACCGAAATAGAACCAGTGATTGCGGTAATGTACCCAATTGTCTACACAGTAGTTTCCGTTATCATCCCACTGAAATCTCCATCCATCGGATGTGTGAGTAAAACCTGCCGCAAAGGAAGTCATCGCGCTTCCGGCTGTCAAAGCCAGCGCCAGCACTGCAATTGCAAAACGTTTCCTCATAGAAATACCTCCTTTAATAAATTAGAATATTCAGTAAAAATAAGCATATTATTGTATATACGCCTTCTTTACCATAAGATATTTTTCTACATTACTAATTATATATATTATTTCAAATATAGTCAATGTACATTTTTAATTTTCTGTTAATTATTGGTGGATACTGTGGATATATCTGTGGATAACTATGTTAATACTCTGGGGACAACCTACTTATCCACAAAAAAAGCCCTGCAAAACTGTTAATCCACAGTCTGCAGAGCTTATACACAAGAATTATCCACAGAGAATTATTGTCCCATCAGGTCACGCATTACCTCCTCCACGCTCTCCATCTTTTCTGCCCGGTAGGCATTGCTGCCACAGAAAAGAAGTGCGTTATCCGTCTCGCCTCTGGCCGCATAAACCAAGGCCATGGTAATGCAGTAAGGAATGGTCCGAATATCACAGTGCTCTAAACACTGAAAACAGGACTTAATCTGAGGCCTGTCTCCCTCTTTGATGCGCCGCAAAAAAGGATTTAAAATAGCTCTTCCCGGCATCCCCACCGGGCTCTTGGTGATCACAATATCCTCTTTCTTTGCCTTTATATATGCATCTTTATAGGCCTGGGCGGCATCGCATTCCCAGGTAGTTACAAACCTTGTTGCCACCTGAACCCCCTCGGCACCGAGAGCAAACTGGTGAAGCACATCCTCATGGGTATAAATTCCCCCTGCAGTTACCACCGGAATATGTTTTTCAAACTTTTCCTCATATTTTTTTACAACCTGAATGATTTCCCGAACTTCCCGGTCATAGGCATCCTGATGGTAAGTAGCCGGAACATTGTCCGTGTCCGCCCCGTATTCCGTCAGCTGTTCCAGAGAAAATCCCAGATGCCCGCCTGCCAGCGGCCCTTCCACTACCACAAAATCCGGCGCCATATGGTATTTTCTGTCCCACATGCGGCAGATCACAGAAGCCGACTTGGCTGTAGACACAATCGGCGCCAGCTTGACGCGCCGTGCGGGAATAGGCATTTTATCCTGCTCCATCTCCTTGTATGCCTGGGAAGCATATTCCGGAAGGGATACAGGAAGTCCGGCTCCGGAAATAATACAGTCCGTTCCCGCCTTTATGGCTTCCTTCACCCACACATCATAGTGCTTGGTCGCTACCATGATGTTAAAGCCGATAGCGCCCTCCGGGGCAATCTCCCTTGCCAGCTTCATCTCCCGGTGGATAGCCCTGACATTGGCCTCCACAAAATTCGTAGTGAAATCCGGCTCCTGAAAGCCAATCTGAGCCGAGGATATAATTCCCATACCGCCGGCCTTTGCTACTGCTCCGGCCAGCCGGTGAAGGCTTATCCCCACGCCCATTCCCCCCTGTATGATGGGCTTCTCTACGGTTAAATCCCCTATAACTAATGGCTTCATTTCTATCATCACATTCTCCTGAACCTCTTGTACCTCTGCTCTGCCAGAGCTTCCCCGGACATAGGAAGGTACGTTTCAAAGAATTCGATTATTGCTTTGTCCATATATTCCACAAGGCGGTACAGGTTATCTAGAGAAGCCGGCTCCTCCTCGGGAACAATCCTCTCAATGATATCTAGCTCCTTTAAATCCGCTGCGGTTATCTTCATCACCTTTGCAGCTTCCGGAGCTTTTTTGCTGTCCTTATAAAGAATCGAAGCAAATCCCTCAGGTGACAGGATGGAATACGTGGAATTCTCCAGCATCCACACCTCATTTGCCACCGCTATGGCGAGGGCGCCGCCGCTGCCCGCCTCTCCGATTACAATCGAGAGAACCGGCACTTTTAAATCGGACATCTCAAAAAGATTTCTGGCAATTGCCTCTCCCTGTCCTCTCTCCTCCGCGTCCATTCCACAGTATGCTCCCGGTGTATCCACAAAGCAGACAATAGGGCGCCCAAAGGTTTCCGCCTGCTTCATCAGGCGCAGCGCCTTGCGGTATCCGTCGGGGGAGGGCATTCCAAAGTTTCTCTTTATGTTGTCCTTGGTGTTTCTTCCCTTCTGCTGGCCGATTACCGTCACAGGCATTCCGTGGAACATGGCAATTCCGCCCACAATGGCTCCGTCATCCTTAAAATACCGATCTCCATGGAACTCAATAAATTCATCAAAGAGCCCGTCAATATAATCGGTAGCCACCGGCCGGTCCGTACGCCGTGATAAAAGGACCGTATCCCATGCGGTTTTTGGGCCTGCATCATCGGCCCTGCGGCTCTTTTCCGCTGCCTTATCACTGCGCTTTGCATGCTTCTTTGCAGAAACAGCCTCCGCCTTCTCTGTCCTGGAAAATCTCCCGAAAAATCCGCCCTCTGCCTTCTCTCTCCGGGATACCTTGCTCTCTTCCGGCACAGAAGCATTCTTATTTGTCAGCTCTTCCCCGGACTCCGCCGGCATCTTATCCGCTTCCATCTCATGACTGCGGTGCATATACAGAATCTGGCCGATCACCCGCTTCTGATCTTTTCTCTCCACAATCATATCTACAAAACCGTGTTCCAAGAGAAATTCCGCTCTCTGGAAACCTTCAGGAAGCTTTTGCCCGATAGTCTGTTCAATTACCCGGGGACCCGCAAAGCCGATAAGGGCATGGGGTTCTGCCAGGATGATATCTCCCAGCATAGCAAAGCTGGCCGTAACCCCGCCGGTAGTGGGATCCGTAAGCACGCTGATAAAGAGCTGGCCCGCCTCGTGGTGACGTTTTAAAGCTGCCGAAGTCTTTGCCATCTGCATCAGGGACACAATTCCCTCCTGCATCCGGGCGCCTCCGGAACATGCGAAAATAATTACCGGAAGTTTTTCTCTGGTCGCCTGCTCCACAGCCTCTGCGATTTTCTCTCCCACCACATGACCCATACTGCTCATGATAAAGCGGGCGTCACACACACCGACTACCGCAGGGTTCCCCTCAATGGTTCCCTTTCCGATAACAATGGCTTCATTGAGCTTGGTTTTCTCCCGGGCCGCCGCAACCTTTTTCTCATAATTCGGGAAATTCAGCGGATTGGAAAAAGGCACTTCTTTATTCCATTCCTCGAAGGTTCCCTCATCCACAAGCATCTCAATCCGACGATAAGCATGAACCCGAAAATATCCGCCGCACTTGGGGCAGACATAATAGTTATTTACCACGTCCTCCACATAGATCGGCTGCCCGCACTTGTTGCACTTGCGCCACAGTCCCTGGGGAATAGATGGTTCTTCCCCTCCCTTTGCCTGGGATCTGTACTTTGTGTCGATGGTGGTGTACGTTTTCTTGAACATATTACGGAGCATGTGTTAATTCCTTCCTTCCATCACTTCACATAATCGGGAAAATACTTCTCGATGAATCCTGTATCCGTCTCCCCCTTTTGGAAAGCTTCATTCTCCAGGATTTCATACTGGAAGTCTACGTTGGTCTCAATTCCCTCAATGATCAGCTCTCCGAGAGCACTGCGCATCTTGGCAATGGCCGATGCCCTGTCTTTATCGTATACAATCAGCTTCATAAGCATAGAGTCATAGTTGGCCGGAACTTTATAGTCCCCGTAAATATGGGTGTCCACCCGAACCCCATTGCCTCCGGGAATATGCACCGAGGTAATTCTTCCAGGACAAGGCATAAAATTCTTTTCCGGATTTTCCGCATTAATGCGGCACTCAATGGCATGACCCTGAATTTTCACATCCTCCTGGGAAACGCTTAAAGGCTCCCCGGCAGCAATCCGGATCTGCTCTTTAATCAGATCCAAGCCAGTAACCATCTCTGTCACCGGATGTTCCACCTGAATTCGTGTATTCATCTCCATGAAATAAAAGTTTTTGTGCTTGTCCAGAAGGAACTCGATGGTTCCCGCGTTCTCATAGCCCACGGCCTTTGCCGCCCGCACCGCGGTCTCGCCCATCTTCTTTCTAAGCTCAGGAGAAATTACATCACAGGGCGCTTCCTCCAAAACCTTCTGGTGGCGGCGCTGGATGGAACAGTCTCTCTCACCCAGATGGACTACATTTCCATATTTGTCCGCCATAATCTGAAATTCGATATGCCGGGGCCCTTCGATATATTTTTCAATATACATGGTATCATCGGAAAACCCTTTGACCGACTCAAGCTGGGCCGCCTGGAAAAGCTCCGTAAAATCCTCCTCGCTCCAGGATACGCGCATTCCTTTTCCGCCTCCGCCGGAGGACGCTTTAATCATTACCGGGAATCCGATCTCCTTTGCCATGGCAAGGCCGTCCTCGGCTGTATGCACCGGTTCCTTGCTGCCGGGCACCACGGGAACCCCTGCATCCATCATGGTCTTTCTGGCCTCGGATTTATTTCCCATCTTGTTGATAATATCCGCGGAAGGCCCGATAAAAGCAATGCTGCACTCCGCGCACAGCTTTGCGAACCGGGCATTCTCAGAAAGGAAACCAAAGCCGGGGTGAATGGCATCCGCCTTTGTTGCCACTGTAGCAGAAAGAATCTGCTCCATATTCAGATAACTCTGGCTGGAAGGCGCCGGTCCGATGCAGATAGCCTCATCTGCCAGCATAGTGTGCAGACAATCTCTATCTGCCTCCGAATACACCGCCACGGTCTGGATGCCCATCTCCCTGCAGGCTCGGATAATCCGGACCGCGATCTCCCCCCGATTGGCGATCAATATCTTGTTAAACATGGCTTTCCCCCTCGATTACCCAATCATAAATGTCAGCTCCGCACTGGCGGCTATCTTGCCGTCTACGGTGGCAACGGCCTTTCCGACTCCCACCGGGCCCTTCTGCTTAATGATCTCGCACTCCAGGCGCAGCTTGTCGCCGGGACGCACCATGTGTTTGAATTTGCAGTTGTTGATGCCCCCAAAATAACCTGTTTTTCCCTTATATGCATCCACACTCAGCATCGCTACAGAGCCCACCTGGGCCAAAGCCTCGATGATAAGCACCCCGGGCATCACCGGATTTTCCGGAAAATGACCCCTGAAATACGGCTCATTAAATGTGACACACTTGTATCCAACCGCCCGGACACCGGGCTCCAGCTCCTCGATGCAATCCACAAGAAGGAACGGATGCCTGTGGGGCAGTATTTCCTGAATCTCTTTATTACCCATCAACACGTCTATCGATCTCCTCTCTGCAAAGACAGCCGGGTTTTATCGGATGCGGAACAGGGGCTGGCCGTACTCAACCACATCCTCATTCTTCACAAGAACAGCTTCCACCACGCCGTCATACTCGCTCTCAATCTCATTCATCAGCTTCATGGCCTCGATAATTCCCAATACCTGCCCCTTCTTCACTGTATCGCCCTCCTTCACAAAAGGCTCCGCATCCGGAGATGCCGCAGCATAGAAGGTGCCTACCAGGGGTGAGGTGACCACATTTCCGGAAATCTCAGGCGCTTCGCTCGAAGATACCGCGTCCTGTGCCCCGGCAGCGGGCGCTGCCTGGCCTGCGGCTGCGGAAATCTGGGCCGCACCTGCAGCCATAGCCGGAGCCGCCATACCTGCGGCCGCGCTCATCATCTGAGCAGTTACCGCAGGATCCACAGCGGGAGCTGTCACAGTCACAATCTTGGACTTCTCCTTTTCTCTCTTTAAGCAAATTTTCGTATCCCCCTCGGACAGCTCAAAGCTGGTGAGAGTAGAATCGGAAACCGCCTGAATCAATGTCATGATTTCATCTATCTTCATTCTTCTCCTGCTCCTCCTTATTCCGCAAACTTCTTTACAATCAAGCTTGCATTATGTCCGCCAAATCCAAGGGAGTTGCTGATAGCATAATTCACATCCATGGAGACTCCCTCGCCCTTTGTGTAATCCAGGTCGCATTCTTCGCCCTCTTCTACAAGGCCTACCGTGGGATGAACGTATCCATCCTCAATGGACTTGACGCAGGTGATAAACTCCACGCCGCCTGCGGCGCCCAAAAGGTGTCCGATCATAGACTTGGTAGAATTGATTTTTACTTTCTTCGCATGCTCTCCCAGCGCCAGCTTGATTGCCTTCGTCTCAAACAGGTCATTGTGATGTGTGCTGGTGCCGTGAGCATTTACATAGTCAATCTCCTCCGGACCGATTCCCGCATCCTTCATAGCAAATTCCATCGCCTTGGCAGCTCCGCTGCCGTCCTCTGCAGGAGAAGTGATGTGATACGCGTCGCAGGTAGCGCCATAACCCACTATCTCGGCCAGAATCTTTGCACCTCTGGCCTTTGCGTGCTCTAGAGACTCCAGAACAACCACACCTGATCCCTCGCCCATAATAAAGCCGTTTCTGTCCTTATCAAAGGGGATGGATGCCCGCATCGGGTCATCTGTAGTATTAAGGGCTGTAAGAGCGGTAAATCCCGCAATTCCGATGGGAGTGATGCTGGCCTCTGTTCCTCCTGCCACCATTACATCCGCCTCCCCGTACTGAATCGAGCGGAATGCCTCCCCGATAGAGTGGGTACCGGTAGCGCAGGCCGTCACCACATTGATGCACTTGCCCTTCAGTCCGAACTGAATCGCCACATTTCCGGCCGCCATATTGCAGATCATCAAGGGAACAAGAAGGGGATTTACCCGGCTCGGCCCTTTTTCATTTAACTTCTTCACATCTCGTTCCATGGCCTGAAGGGAGCCGATACCGGAGCCGATGCTCACGCCTACGCGGTAGGGGTCCTCATTTTCCATGGTAAGACCGGACTGCTCCAAAGCCTCCTTGGACGCAGCCACCGCAAACTGTGAAAATGCCTCCATACGCCGGGCTGCCTTGGCATCCATATACTGCTTAGGGTCAAAACCTTTCACTTCAGCCGCCAGCTTGCACTTAAAATCCGTTGTGTCAAAATAAGTGATAGGGCCGATTCCCACGGTCTTCTCCTTCACTGCCTGCCAAAAACTCTCCACGCTGTTTCCGATGGGGGTAATAGCGCCCATTCCTGTAACTACTACTCTCGTTTTCATATATACACGCTCCTTGTACTTCTCTCGTTACATGGCCATTCCGCCGTCGACACTGATAACCTGTCCTGTGATATAGCGTGCCGCGTCTGATGCCAGAAACGCAACTGTGTTTGCAACATCCTCAGTCTCTCCAAAGGTCTTCATGGGAATGGTTGCGATAATGGCTTCTTTCACATTGTCCTTCAGCACATCCGTCATATCTGTCCGTATAAACCCAGGGGCCACGGCGTTCACCGTGATGCCGCGGCTGGCAAGCTCTCTGGCCATGCACTTGGTAAGCCCGATCACTCCTGCCTTGGCGGCACAGTAGTTAGCCTGTCCCGCATTTCCCAGGACACCGGAAACCGACGAAATATTGATGATTCTTCCGCTCTTCTGCTTGATCATCTGACGGGAAATGTGCTTAATGCAGTTGAACACGCCCTTTAAATTGGTCTGAATGACCGCATCGAAGTCTTCCTCGGACATCTTCATAATCAGATTATCCCTGGTAATGCCTGCATTATTGACCAGAATATCCAGCCGTCCGTACCGGGAGACAATACCCTCCATCATGGATTTACAGCTATCAAAGTCGGAAACATTGCACTGAATTGCCTCTGCTTTGCCCCCGGCCTTCTTGATCTCCTCCACTACCTCCTCTGCCTTTGCGGCAGAGCCATTATAATTCACGATTACAGCAGCGCCCTGTGCTGCCAGGGTAAGTGCAATCTGGCGGCCAATCCCCCGGCTTGCGCCCGTAACCAGTGCAATCTTTCCTTCCAGCATGATAAATCTCCTTCTCAAATGTACTAGCTACTTATATTCTTGACAGCCTTTAATCCCTTAGTCAGCCAAGGGACTCCAGCACTTTGTCAATATCTTCCCATTTCTCCACATTCAGCGTTTTCACACTCTTATCAATTTTTCTCATAAATCCGGCCAGTGTCTTGCCGGGCCCGATTTCAATAAATGTGTCTGTCCCATTCTGAATCATAGCCTCAACGCTCTGCTGCCACCGCACGGAGGAGGACACCTGCCGAATGAGAAGATCCTTTACCGGCTCAGCAGCGGTAACATACTGGGCCGTTACATTTGCTACATAAGGAATAACAGGCTCATGAATCTTCACATTTTCCAAAACTTTTCCCAGTTTCTCCCCTGCTCCTGTCAGCATGCCTGAGTGGAAGGGGCCGCTTACGTTCAGCATAATTGCTCTCTTGGCTCCCGCAGCCTTTAACTTCTCACAGGCTTCCTCCACAGCCGCCTTCTTTCCGGAGATAACGATCTGGCCCGGACAGTTGTAGTTGGCAATCCACACGCCTTCCATAGGGTCTGTGACAGCCTCAATAGCCGCAGCGTCAAGAGCAAGAATCGCCGCCATAGCCCCTTCGCCCACCGGAACAGCCTCCTGCATCAGGATGCCTCTCTGACGCACCGTGGCGATCGCGTCATCTTCGGACATCACCCCGGCAGCGGTCAGAGCACAGTATTCGCCCAAGCTTAATCCTGCCGCTACGTCCGGCTTTATGCCCTGCTCCATGAGCACCTTCATCATGGCGATACTAGTGGTAACCATGGCTGCCTGGGTATATTCCGTGATATCCAGCCTGTCATTCTTCTCAAAGCAGAGCTCAGGCATGGAAAATCCCATGAGCTCCGTAGCCCTGTCAAATACCGCCCGGGCTGTCTGGCTGTTCTCATAGAAATCCTGGCCCATGCCGCAGACCTGCGCGCCCTGGCCCGGGAAAATAAATGCAATTTTGCTCATTGCTCCCCTCCTACTTTCTACCCAAGAGCTTTTCAGCCTGCTCCATGATCTCATCAATCATCTCCTTGCAGGTCTGCTCCTTGGAGATCATACCGGCGATCTGTCCGGCCATGACGGTTCCGTTCATCACATCGCCTTCCTGAACAGCCCTGCGCAGAGTACCCAGTGTGAGATACTCCAGCTCTTCAAAGGATTTTCCCTCCTGCTCCAGCTTGATGTACTCCCTGGTCATCTGATTGCGCAGGCAGCGCACCGGATGGCCATGGCTGCGCCCCGTCACTGTGGAATCAATATCCTTAGCTTTAATGATGCGCTGCTTATAGTTCTCATGTACAATAGACTCCTTGGCGACTACAAAGCGGGTTCCCATCTGAACTGCCTCAGCTCCCAACATAAATGCCGCAGCCATTCCTCTTCCGTCACCGATTCCTCCGGCTGCAATCACAGGAATGGAGACTGCGTCCACCACCTGGGGCACCAGAGTCATGGTAGTCTGCTCTCCGATATGGCCGCCGGATTCCATTCCCTCAGCCACCACTGCATCCGCTCCGTATTTCTCCATACGGCGGGCGAGAGCCACGGAAGCCACGACAGGAATTACCTTAACGCCTGCTGCTTTCCACATATCCATATATTTTTCCGGATTTCCGGCGCCGGTGGTAACTACCTTGATGCCTTCCTCCACCACTACCTTTGCCACATCGTCTGCATGGGGGCTCAAAAGCATCACATTCACGCCAAACGGCTTCTTTGTAAGCTCTCTGGCCTTGCGGATTTCTTCCCGTACCACCTCTCCGGGGGCATTGGCCCCGCCAATCAGGCCCAAGCCGCCTGCCTCAGATACGGCTGCTGCCAGATGGTGCTCCGCCACCCAGGCCATACCGCCCTGAATGATCGGATACTCTATTCCCAACATCTCTGTAATTCTTGTTTTCATTGCTGATTTACCTCCAGTTTTTATGCCGCCGGGCTCTCCCCTTTATAGAGTAAACAGCGTGCTTCAAAGAATCCGCACGCCGTCCTCCTTTTGTTAACTGTTTAATTCCACCGGCTTATGCCTCTACGCCCTTGCCCTTTAAGTAATTCATAACATCGCCTACAGTTGCAAGCTGCTCTAAATCCTCTGCAGGAATCTCTACGGAATACTCATCTTCCAGAGCCATTACCAGCTCGAACAAATCCAGAGAATCCGCACCCAGATCCTCCTTGAAAGAAGAGGACTCGGTAATAGAATCCGCGTCAACGCTCAGCTGCTCTGCAATAATTTCCTTCATCTTCTCTAACATGGTTATAATCTCCTTTTTATATATATAATTTTAATTTGGTAACAGCTCAGTTTCTGAACCGTTATTTACCACTCTAAGAGCGTGGCTCCCCAGGTCAGGCCTCCGCCAAAACCAGAGAGAACAATCTTATCCCCGGACTTTATCTTTCCTGCCCGGTTCATCTCATCCAAAAGAATCGGCACAGACGCGGCAGACGTGTTGCCATAGTGCTCCATATTTACCGGAAATTTATCCGCATCGATCTTCATCCTCTTCGCTATTGATTCAATAATCCTATAGTTAGCCTGATGGATTACAAAATAAGCAACCTCATCCTTGAACGTATGCGTATTTTCCAAAACCTCATTGATGCACTCCGGCACTTTCTTTACCGCAAATTTAAAGACCTCCTGGCCGTCCATGGTCATATAGCCCAAATCCGGCTTCTTTCCCAAAAGGAAATTGCCGTTGGAACGGGAACCGCAGGTGAGGACGCCTCCCTTTGCTCCCTCGGAATGCATATTCATTCCCAGAATGCCTTTCTCATCCGCCCGAACCACGGTTGCGCCTGCCCCGTCTCCAAAGAGAACACAGGTGCCCCGGTCCGCCCAGTCAATCAGTTTGCTTAAAACATCCGCCCCGATAACCAGAGCTGTCCGGTAAAGTCCGGTGCTGATAAATGCATGAGCCGTATTCAGCGCAAATACATATCCCGAGCAGGCGGCACTGATATCAAAACACGCTGCATTTACTGCTCCTATCTGCGCCTGCACCTCGCAGGCCCCATTGGGAAAACAGTGATCCGGTGAGGATGTACCCAGAAGAATAAGGTCTATCTCATCCGCTCCGATTCCGGCCTGCCTGAGAGCCGCCTGGGCTGCTTTGGCCGCCATATCCGAAGTATTCTCAACCGTAGCAATCCGCCTCTCACCGATTCCTGTGCGGCTGCGAATCCACTCATCGCTGGTTTCCACGATCTTTGCAAGGTCATCATTGGTAACAATATGTTCCGGCATATACGAGCCGGTTCCTATGATTCTTGTCGTCATCTTTTATTCCTTACTCAAAAATACTTTGAAGTTCAAAGTAATACTACAGGAAAGCCTTTCGTTTGTCAAGGGATTCTTTTTTACTAAAGCCAGCTTTAACTTACCATATTCGACTTTCCCAAATATTGACTTTACTGGTTAATTTTGGTAGCTTTAAATTGTAAAGTAATGTATCTGTCTCGTAAAAAGGGGGTATTTCGATGAAAACCACAGGTGTAATCCGCAAACTGGATGAGCTGGGCAGAATCACGCTTCCTATTGAATTGCGCAGAAGTCTTGATCTGGATGTCAAGGATGGCCTTGAAATCACGGTTCAGGACAACTGTATTATCCTAAAGAAGGCGGAATGTGCAGACATCTTCACCGGCAGTACGGAGGATCTACTGGAATACGAAGGAAAAAAAGTATCCAGAGCATCCGTCCTGGCCTTGGCCAAGCTGGCTGGCCTGGCGGTAGTTGAAGCATAAGCCTGTATCAGCTCAGTTTCTGGGGCGGGATGTTCCTGTGGGAGTCCCGCCCCTTAAAATTTCTCAGCCGGCTTTTTTCCGGCGGGGGAGGGACAAATTCTTTTTTTAACAGTTCTGAACTGTTACTTATATAATAGCGGCTTTACCCTGTCTTGTAAAGAAAAATTCCTCGCAAATTCTATAAAAGCTGCTGATACACATCCCGCCTGCTGATCCCCCTGTCTTTTGCCACAGAACGCATGGCTTCTTTCCGGTCCTGGCCCTGAGAAATATAGTACTCCATGTGCTCCTCCAGGCTCATCTCCTCCCAGGTGCGGATCTCTTCCTGCCGGATCTCCTCCGGATGTCTTCCCTCCAGAACAATCACCCACTCGCCCCTGGGTTCCTCCTGAGACAGGAAATCGATAGCCTCCTCCAAAGTAGTGCGAAGAACCGACTCGTACCGTTTGGTGAGCTCCCGGCACAGGGACACCGGGCGGTTTCCCAGGGCTTTTCTCAAATCCGTAAGCGTCCCCACAAGATGATGGGGAGCCTCGTAGAGAATAATGGTACGGGTCTCCCGTTTCAGCTCCTCCAGTATCCTCTGCCTCTCTTTCTTATCCGCCCTCTCCGAGGGAAGAAAGGCCTCAAAACAGAAGCGCCGGGTGGGGAGGCCGGACATGGACAGCGCTGTAATGCAGGCTGCCGGACCCGGAAGAGAGGTCACTTCAATTCCTGCGACGGCACACTGGCGCACGAGCTCTTCTCCGGGGTCTGAGATTCCCGGCGTACCCGCATCCGTAATCAGAGCGATATTTGCGCCCTCTTTGAGCTTATCCACCAGGCTGGCCGCTTTCTCCACCTTATTGTACTCATGGTAGCTTGTCATAGGGGTCTTTATATCAAAATGATTCAGCAGCTTGATGCTGTGCCTTGTATCCTCCGCTGCAATTAAATCTACCTCCCGCAGTGTCTTTAAAACCCGGTACGTGATATCATCCAGATTGCCGATCGGCGTGGCACAAAGATATAATTTTCCTGGCATATGCCCTCCTTTTGCCGTCAGTATCCGTAGGTTGTCCGTATCTCCTCCGAATACGCTCCGTTCCCGTCAAATACAATCACTGGCGCCTCCACCTTAAGGAGCGGTCCGCCGCCCCGCACTGCCTCCAACAGCACCATGTTGGCCTCCCTGTCCCGGTAAGGGTGAACCAGCTTCATCCGCTTGGGCTCCAGTCCGTATTCCTTCATAGTCTGAATCACCTCAATGAGCCGCCGTGGCCGGTGCACCATATAAAATCTGCCGCCCGGCTTTAGCACCTTTGTCCCCTCCCGAACCACATCCTCCAGCGTACACTTTACCTCATGCCGGGCGATGGCCTTGGCATCCCCGGGATTTTTCAGACCGTGGGATTCATTCATATAGGGGGGATTGGAGGTAACCACATCAAAAGAAGCCCGAGCAAACAGATCCCCGGCCTCCTTTATATCGCCTGTGATAATCGCAATTTTTTTCTCCAGTCCGTTGTAGGCCACGCTCCGGCGGGCCATATCCGCAGACTCCTCCTGGATCTCCAGTCCGGTAAAATGCCTTCCCTCTGTCTTGGCGCTCAAGAGAATCGGAATAATACCGGTTCCTGTCCCCAGATCCAAAACGCTCTCCCCTGACTTTACCTGCGCAAAGCCGGAGAGAAGCACCGCATCCATTCCAAAGCAGAAAGTTCCCTTCCGCTGGATGATGCCGTAGTGATTTCTCTGCAGATCGTCAATCCGCTCATCGTCTCTTAAAAGGATAGGGCCCTTCTGCCGCCAGGTATGGAGATTATCCATTATTCTTCTCCCGCCTTTTTCTCTCACGGGGCTTGGGCTTACCCTCCCGTTTGTCCAGTTCCTCTAACTCCTTTAACTCCTCCTCGGACACATCCCCCTGAACCTGGTTCTGTGCCTGAGAGCGGCCGCCCTTTCCCTTCTTCTTTCTTGGTTTAAACTTTAACTGGCCTGCCGGATACTCCCGGATCTCCTTGTCATCCTTGTTGACAACAACCACAACCTTGACCATCTGGCGGAGCACATTGACACTGTGCACCTCCCCTTTGAGGCCATCGCTGGTGAGAACAAAATCCCCGACGCCCGGAAGCCGGCTGTTCAAAACCTCGTACGTCTCCTCCTCATTTTTCAGGCAGCACATGAGCCTGCCGCAAACCCCGGATATCTTGGATGGATTTAGAGACAGGTTCTGCTCCTTCGCCATCTTGATGGATACAGGAATAAATTCTGAGAGATACGAATGGCAGCAGAGCGTTCTCCCACAAATGCCGATTCCTCCCATAATCTTTGTCTCATCCCTGACTCCCACCTGGCGCAGCTCAATCCTTGTCTTAAATACGCTTGCCAGATCCTTTACAAGCTCTCTGAAGTCAATTCTTCCGTCCGCCGTAAAATAAAAAAGCACCTTGTTATTGTCAAAGGTATACTCCGCGTCAATCAGCTTCATCTCCAGGTTGTGCTTCTTTATCTTCTCCTGGCAAATCTTAAAAGCAGCCTTTTCCTTCTCTTTATTTCGGGCCTCAACCGCCTCATCCTCCGGGGTAGCCATGCGGATTACCGGTTTTAAGGGGGGAACCACTTTTGATTCATCCACCTCACGGCTTCCCAGAACCACATACCCGTACTCAATTCCGCGGGCCGTCTCCACAATTACATGATCCCCTGTTTTTATCTTCCTTCCCGCCGGGTCAAAATAATATATTTTCCCTGCGGTGCGGAAACGCACTCCGATTATTGTAATCATTCTCAATTCTCCTTCATGGTTAAGAGCATCAGCTCCATGGCCAGTTCCATATTTACATTGGCATCCAGGCGCACCCGTGCCTTGTCGATGGCATTCAGAATCTTCTCAAGGCCGTCATACCCGCTCACAGTCCCCGCCGCTTTTATGGCGGAAAATTCATCTTTAAAGATAAGAAGGTTTACATCCTTTGTCGTCTTGTACATGAGCACATCCCGATACCACATCTGCATAAAGTCAAGGCATTCGTGAATGTCAAATCCCTCTTCTTTAAATGTGCGGATATAATCGAGAAGCTGGGATATATCCGCCTCCTTAACACTCTTTAAGAGCGTCAGAATCGCTCCGTACATCCGTTTAAAATTCTCAGACTGCGCCAAATGGATGGCACGTCCCAGATTTCCCCTGGCAAAAGCAGAATAGATTTCCGCCTGGTTCTCCTCCACGCCCAGAGACTGCACCAAATACTCCCGCACCACAGAATCCTTTAAAGGCTTCAGCTTTAACTGTACGCACCGGGAGAGTATGGTGGGAAGAAATGCATCCGGATTGGTGGTTAACAGAAGAATCACCGCATAGGACGGAGGCTCCTCAATAGTCTTTAAAAGGGCATTCTGGGCCTGCACCGTCATCTTTTCCGCTTCATCCACAATGTATATTTTATAATAGCTGCTGTAGGGCCGGACCAGAATAGTATCGTTAATCTGCTTTCGGATGTCATCAACACCGATACTGGCAGGCTTTTCATGAGTGACATAAATCAAGTCAGGATGGTTTCCCGAGAGCACCTGCTTGCAGGCATGGCATTCCATGCAGGGCTCCGCAAGCCCCTTTTCACACAGAAGACTTAGAGCAAATGCATTTGCCAGGGATTTTCTCCCCATACCAGCCTCTCCGCTCAAGATATAGGCATGAGAAACTCTTCCCGTGGAAACCGCATTCTGAAAATGTTCTTTAATCTGTTCATGCCCCAGAATATCCTTAAATACCAGCAATGTCGCTCCTCCTTGGCCCTTTATACATAGGGTAAGTATAACATAAGTTGATTTTTATGTATAGCTGTAAATCTCCCCTGCAATGGCATCCAGACACTGCTCCAGCTCCTCATTATCATAGTATTTTTCAATCCCGCAGGCGCGCAGTTTATCCTCCCGGAAATCCTCCTCATCCGCCAGATACCGCCTGCACAGCTCCTTATATCTGGGTTCTTTCTGTCCTCTTTCCCGGTTTAAGGCCCGTTCCAGACGAAGTCCGTCATCTACCTGAATATAGAGGGGCACAAGGGCATCCCTTCCATACCGCTCCCGAATCTTTTCATAAGATTCCAATGTCCCCATCATCAGATAATTTCCCTGTTTTACGTCAATCTGTCCGTCCTCCACGGTAAAATAGCTCCAGGGTCCGTACACCGTGTCATACGTTCTGCACTCAATCAGACGCCCATCCTCCCTGCACTTCTCCAGAAAGGCCTCATCCCGAAAATAATATTCCGTCCCGTCGGTCTCCCCGTCCCTTCTGGGGCGGGTTGTATACATTAAAACTGTCTTAAGCCCGGGAATCCTTTTCTGAAGCTCCTTATAAATCGTATCCTTTCCCGACGCACTCTTTCCCATTAAAAAAAATATCTTTCCCATGCCGCTTCCTTCCTGCAATAAAGCCTGCCTGCATCCGAAGGGCGTTTTAAGACAGCGCTCCGGATATCTCACAGACCCGAATGGTTTTCAGACTTTCATCCGCCGGTCCCTGGACGGGCAGACCCTTTTTTATATATTCCTCAATCACATTAAGAATCCTATGACCGATTTTTTCTCCGGGCGCCAGAATCGGTATGCCTGGAGGGTAAAGATAGACAAATTCAGCGGATATTTTTCCCGTACTGTCCTTTAAAGGGACTGCCGAAAACGGGCTGTCCAACGCCTTCTGCATAGGGAGCACCGGGACAGCGTGCATTCCGTAAACCGCCTCTCCCAAATGCTTGTCATCCCCGCTCCGTCTGCCGGCCGCCCCGCATATTTCTTGGTCAATCTCAGTCAAACTGTCTCCCAGGCGCGCAAACCCTTCCGGACTGTCAAAAACCGTAGTGATGGCCGTCACATAGTCTGCTCCGCACATCTCCATCTCCAGCTCATATTTTTCCCGCAAAATGACGCTTAAATCCGCTCCGCTCAAAAGAGTTTCTCCGGAAGAAACTACAATCTTCGAGAGATCCAGGTCCCACACGCCGCCCAATCCGACGATCTCCCTGTCTACGAGTTTCAAATGCTCCATGGAAGCCAGACGGCGGCGGAGGGCTGCAAGGCGTGTTTCGTACGCCTGTTCTGCACCTGTTTCCTTTTGCATCCGCTCCATATAAAACACAGCATTTTCAATAGAGGCCATGAAGAGATAGGAAGGGCTGGAGCTCTGAAAAATGGGGAGATATCTCGCAATCCTCTCAGGTTCCATATAAAAACCTTTTTTCTCCCGGTTCGCCTTGATGTGAAGCAGGGAGGTCTGGGTCAGACTTGGAAGTGTCTTGTGCACGCTCTGAATCACTACATCCGCCCCCTTATCAAGTGCGGAATCCGGAAAGCATTTTCCAAAGCGGAAATGGGCTCCATGGGCCTCATCCACAAGCAAAGGGAGTCCTGCTCTGTGGACAATCTCCGCAATGCGGGATATATCCGAGACCACTCCATCATACGTGGGGGAGACAATGAGCACTGCCTGGATATCTCTCTGATCATCCAGGGCTTTTTCCACATCTTTTGGCAAAATTCCTCCCTGTATCCCCAATCCCGGCAGGCTTTGTGGATATACATAAGAAATTTCCAACTGGTTCAGGTATGCGGCGTGATAGGCCGCCTTATGGCAGTTTCGGCTCATTAGAATCCGTCCGCCCGGCCGGGTGCAGCCGCAGACAGCAGACAAAATCCCGCAGGTGCTTCCATTTACCAGATACCAGGTTTTATCCGCCCCATATACCTGCGCCGCCCACTCCATAGAATTTTTTAAAATTCCCTGAGCATGGTGAAGGTTGTCAAATCCCTCCACCTCTGTGATATCTATCAAAAAAGGATTGGGGAAATCCATCCCGCCCCCAGCTGCCCTATCCCCCGCCCCTAAGATTTTCAGGCGCTTATGCCCCGGCATATGAAACGGATATATCTGACTTCCCGCGTAATCCTTCAGACGGTTGATTAAAAGCTCATCCTTTGTCATACTTTTGTCTCCTTTCAAAGTATTGTACCACGAAAAGAAAAGAGATGCATCTTTGAATTACAATTGACGTGTACTCCACTGAAATGATACAATATTGGTAATGATTGCCAAAGGACTTCCTTCAATGAATAAATTATCCAATCTAAAGAGCAAGCTCCTGGCCGAACAGGTACAGGAGCAAATTTACCAGTATATATTAGATTCCCATTTTCGCCCCGGCCAAAAGCTTCCCAACGAGTTCGAGCTGGGGGAGCGCTTCGGCGTGGGCAGAAGCACGGTCCGGGAGGCGGTAAAGCTTCTTGTCTCCCGGGGAGTGCTGGAAGTGCGCCGCGGTTCCGGCACCTATGTGGTGAGCACAACTCCCCTGGATATGGACCCCCTGGGACTTTTAGCCATTGAGGACAAGGCATCCCTGGCTATGGACCTGGCGGACGTGCGGATTCTCCTGGAACCTGGAATCGCCGAGATGGCTGCCCTTCACGCTTCATCTGAAGACATCCAAAATCTCTCCCGCCTCTGCAGTCTTGTGGAAGAAAAAATCCGGGCCGGAGAAAATTATATCGAGGACGATATTGCTTTTCACACCTGCATTGCCCGGTGTTCTAAAAATAAGGTGGTAGAACAGCTCATTCCCATCATCGACACAGCAGTCTTAATGTTTGTCAATATTACGCATAAGAAACTGACAGAAGAAACCATTATGACCCATAAGGCTGTAGTGGAGGCTATCTCCCAGAGAGATCCTTTGGGTGCCCGTTCCGCCATGATGATGCATATGACCTTTAACAGGAACCTGATAAAAGACTATCTGAAGAACCGTCCCAAGCATCCAAATACATCAGATGTTTTTCTTTGATTTTTTCTTTCTCATCCTATCTGTACGGGTATTTTTTAGAAAATATGCTCTGTTTTTGTGGAAACCATCCATCGGTTTCCCCTTTTTTTCGTCAAAAAGTAGAATATCCCTGAAACAACTTGTGTGGTCTTTTCCGTTTATAGTATGATACATACATATAAACATCAGATGTATTTATTTCAGAAGGAGGATTTCCATTTATGGAACTGTACAGTCAGAAAATACGGAAGCTTGCCCCGGAAAATGATCCATTAAAGATTGGCATGGGATGGACGGTTGAAGACCTGGACAAGCCTCAGATCATGGTAGAGAGCACCTTCGGGGACAGCCATCCGGGAAGTGCCCACCTCAACCAGTTCGTGGACGAGGCCATGCAGGGAATCTATGACGCCGGCGGAAGGGGGGCCCGGTATTTTACCACTGACATCTGTGACGGCATCTCTCAGGGCCATGACGGAATCAACTATTCCCTGGCGCACCGTGATATGATCGCCAATATGATTGAAATCCACGGAAATTCCATTGGCTTTGACGGGGGAGTATTCATCGCCAGCTGCGACAAATCCATGCCCGCCTGTCTCATGGGCCTGTGCCGTCTGGATATGCCCTCCATCGTAATCACCGGCGGCGTCATGGACGCCGGACCGGATCTCCTCACACTGGAGCAGATCGGCGCCTACTCTGCCATGTGCCAGCGGGGCGAAATCACAGAGGAAAAATTGAACTATTATAAGCAGCATGCATGTCCTTCCTGCGGTGCCTGCTCCTTTATGGGAACCGCATCCACCATGCAGATTACGGCCGAAGCCCTTGGGCTCATGCTGCCGGGAACCGCCCTGATGCCCGCTACCTGTAAAGATCTGAAGGATGCCGCCTACCGGGCCGGCAAGCAGGTTCTGGAACTTGTAAAACTTGGACTGAATGCCAGCAAAATTGTCACCATGGATTCCTTTGAGAACGCCATCATGGTACATGCGGCCATTTCCGGTTCCACCAATTCCCTGCTCCACATTCCCGCCATCGCCCATGAACTCGGACTCTCCATTGATGCGGACACCTTTGACCGGATGCACCGGAATGCACACTATCTTTTGGACATCCGTCCCGCCGGAAAATGGCCGGCGCAGTTCTTCTATTATGCAGGCGGCGTTCCCGCCGTAATGGAGGAAATCAAGTCCATGCTTCATCTGGACGCCATGACCGTTACCGGAAAAACACTAGGAGAAAACCTGGAGGAGTTAAAGAAAAACGGATTCTACGACAAGTGCCAGACGTATCTGGATAAATGGGGGCTAAAGCGAACCGATGTAATCCGCACCTTTGACAATCCCATCGGAACAAATGGAACAGTCGCTATCTTAAAGGGCAATCTGGCCCCCGAAGGTTCGGTTGTAAAGCATTCCGCAGTTCCCAAAGAGATGTTTCAGGCTGTTTTAAAGGCCAAGCCCTTTGACAGCGAGGAAGAGGCCCTTGCAGCCGTCATCTCCCACAAAGTTCAGCCGGGAGATGCCGTATTTATCCGCTATGAGGGCCCCAAGGGTTCCGGGATGCCGGAGATGTTCTACACTACAGAGGCCATCTCCTCTGACCCAGAGCTTGGAAAAAGCATCGCTCTCATCACGGATGGCAGATTTTCCGGCGCATCTAAAGGCCCCGCCATTGGCCATGTATCCCCGGAAGCCGCCCAGGGCGGCCCCATCGCCTTGGTGGAGGAAAATGATTTGATCCGCATCGACATTCCCGGGCGTGTGCTGGCAATTATAGGTGTTGATGGAAAAGAGCTTCCGCCTGAGGAAATTGACAAGATTCTTGCGGAAAGGAAAAAATCCTGGAAACCCCGCAGCCCCAAATACAAAAAAGGCGTGCTGAAATTCTATTCCGAGCACGCCGTATCCCCCATGAAGGGCGGATATATGGTTTAATTTTCACAATGGTTCAGGACAGCGAAAACCATGACTTTCGCTGTCTTGAATCGCTCTAAGATATTAATTCTTTGCCCGTGTCTCTGTCAGTGTCTTAATCTCCTGAATAAATGCATCCAGCTCTGCTCTTCCCAGATCGCCCTTATCCCGGCTTCTCACCGTGATAGCGCCCTCTGCCGCCTCCTTCTCTCCAAGAACCAGCATATAGGGCACCTTCTCAAGCTGTGCCTGGCGGATCTTGTACCCTACCTTTTCATCCTTGTGATCTAACTCCACACGGATCCCGGCTGCCTTCAGCTTTTCATACACACCGGAAGCATATTCCATGGACTTCTCGGACACAGGAATTACCTTCACCTGAACCGGAGCCAGCCATACGGGGAACTTGCCCGCATAGTGCTCAATAAGAATGCCGATAAACCGCTCAATAGAGCCAAAGCATACTCTGTGAATCATGATGGGACGCTTCTTGGTTCCGTCCTCAGCCACATACTCTGCCTCAAACCGCTGAGGAAGCTGGAAATCGAGCTGAATGGTACCGCACTGCCAGGTTCTTCCGATAGAATCCCGCAGATGGAAATCAATCTTGGGACCATAGAATGCTCCATCCCCCTCATTTACAATATAATCAAGCCCCATCTCCTCAAGCGCATTTCTAAGGCCGTTGGTCGCCATCTCCCAGTCCTCATCCGAACCCATGGAGTCCTCCGGACGGGTGGACAGCTCCACAAAATAATCAAATCCAAACTGCTTATATACCTCATCGATCAGACGGGTAACGCCCTTAATCTCATCGGTAATCTGCTCCTGGGTCATATAAATATGGGCATCATCCTGGGTAAAGCAGCGCACCCGCATCAGACCGTGAGTCTGTCCGCTCTTCTCGTGGCGGTGCACCAGTCCCAGCTCGCCAAGGCGCAGGGGGAGATCTCTGTAGGACCTGGGCTGGGACTTATAGACCAGCATGCCTCCCGGACAGTTCATCGGTTTGATGGCATAGTCCTCGTCATCAATCACCGTGGTGTACATATTCGCCTTGTAGTGATCCCAGTGGCCTGAGGTCTCCCAGAGCTTGCGGCTTAAAATTACCGGCGTAGAAATCTCCTGATATCCCTCTCTCAAATGGATTTCATGCCAATACTCTAAAAGAGTATTTTTCAGCGTCATACCCTTGGGAAGGAAGAAGGGGAATCCCGGACCCTCCTCGGCAAACATAAACAGGCCCAGCTCCTTGCCGAGCTTTCTGTGATCTCTCTTTTTCGCCTCCTCCATCATAGTGAGATAGCTCTCCAGATCTGCCTTGTTCAAAAACGCCGTGCCATAAATCCGGGTGAGCATCTTATTCTTCTCACTGCCTCTCCAGTAGGCTCCTGCAATACTTGTGAGCTTAAAAGCCTTCACGCCCTTAGTATACAGGATATGGGGACCGGCACACAGATCCGTAAACTCACCCTGCTGGTAAAAACTGATGGTTTCCTCCTCGGGAAGGTCTTCAATCAGTTCTACCTTGTAGGGCTCATCTTTTTCCTTCATGAACTGGATTGCCTCATTTCTCGGCAGGACAAAGGGCTTTAAGGGGAGATTTTCTTTCACAATCTTGGCCATCTCCGCCTCCAGTTTTTCCAAATCCTCAGGAGTAAATCCGCCCTCCCGGTCAAAATCATAGTAAAATCCATCGTCAATGGCCGGCCCAATCGCCAGCTTTGTCTCGGGATACAGCCTCTTTACTGCCTGGGCCAGCACATGGGAAGCTGTATGGCGGACTGCCCGCAGCTCGTCCTCCGCTTCCTGTACACTTCCGTCCGGTAAAATAATCTTCATTTCTGGTAATTCTCCTTTCTTTCCAGCAGGACCTTCGCAATAAAAAACCCTTGGACATATATATGTCCAAGGGTGCATCTGCACGGTTCCACCTTGCTCTTTCACTCAATGATCCCTTAACGCGGGGAGACGCCGACATTTCCCTTCCGCGGTTTTGTGCGCCCGCACATTCCCACATGAATAATCCCTGCCGGGGCTTGGGACTGGTCTTCCCCAGATTCCAGTATACAGCCTTCCCACCTGCTGGCTGCTCTCTGAATACCTTTCTCTGGCTACTGGTTCCCTCATCGCCATTTGATGATTCTGATTATATCATCTGCCTTTAATTTGTCAATACCAGAGACGATTTTTCCCTGATTTTGCATGCGTGAAAGTATGTATTTTCCAGGGGAATCCACTCCGAAGCAAAGCGTTTTGCCATTTCTTTCCCATTGCGTGCTTCAATCCGCCTTATCTGTTCTCCCGGCTCTGTCTCCAGAAAAATTCTCAGATCATAGCAGTCCCCAAAATAGGGATGGCAGCTGTAGGAGCCCTCCACAATCGTCAATCGGTTCCACGGTGCGAAGATTCTCTCCCCCAGCATCTGTTTTTTGCAGTTATAAATCTGATAGGAAAGCCCTTTTCTGTCGGAAAGATGCTCCAGGATTTCTCTCTTAAACCGCTCATAATCCACATTTCCTCCAGGCTCCTCAAAGCGCTCCTTTGTCCTCTGAAAGGGCTGAAGAAAATAGTCGTCCATATAAAATACCCGGCAGGAAAATCGTTCTGCCAACTCTTTTGCCAAACTCGTCTTCCCGCTTCCGCTCATACCGTCGATGGCTGCCGCAGCCGGCCCCTTCTTCCTCTCCAAAAGAGCCCTTATGGCCTCTGATGCCTTTTCTGCTATTTTGCTTTTTGCCAGTTCATCTTCCGCATATTCGATTCGTGTCATCCCGCCTGCATCTCCAAAACATTTGCCCTGTCAAGAGCCATAATAATTATGGGAATCAAAATAAGCTGCAGAATGATTCCCGGGACTGCATTTAAGAGAGCTCCGCCCATAAAAATCTGCCAGGAAAATGTCTGTCCCGTCACGCCATAGAGCGGTACGCTGATGATTCCCCAAAGGATTCTTCCGTAAATCATAGCCCCTACCAGGGATACATAGACGGATACCCGTCCTCTCGGCAGTCTCCCATAGAGAAATCCGCTCACTGCTCCGTAAGCCGCCAGCTCAAAGGCCATGGCCGCTGCTGTCGGCATCATCACCGGCATTCCGAACAGCGCGCTGCGCAGAATGGGAGTCACAAAGCCTACCAAAAGACCATACTGCCAGCCGCACACAAGCCCGCACAAGAGCACCGGAATATGCATGGGCAGAAGCTTATTTCCAATTTCCGGAATCTGGGCCGTCAAAAAGGGCATCAAAAGTCCCAACGCTAAAAAAAGAGCTCCCAAAACCTGTTTATATGTTCTATTTCTGGATGTCATCACAATCCCCCTCCTGGTTATTTTTTTAAGGCAAAGCGCCTTCACAAAAAATAAGCCAGAAGGACTGCTCCACCCATAAAAGCAAATACCTTCTGGTATCATCAGCGGCTTGTGCCGCCCAAACTGTTATCATTATACTCCCCATTTTTTCAAACGTCAATAAAACACTAGATAATCTTTCCACAGTAGTATAAAATAGGTATCAGTTGTATCACGTTAAAAACAGGAGGGAGTAAATCAAATGGATTATCGAATCGAACATGATTCCATGGGAGAAATCAAAGTGCCTGCGGACTGCTATTGGGGCGCTCAGACCCAGAGGAGCTTTGAAAATTTTAAAATCGGCACGGAAAAAATTCCTATGGAGATTATCCGCGCCTTTGCCATTCTAAAAAAAGGAGCCGCCATGGCCAACCACCGTCTTGGGAAACTGGACGACAGGCGATTCCATCTGATCTGCCAGGTATGCGACGAAATTCTGGCTGGAGAGCTGGACGGCCACTTTCCTCTTGCCGTATGGCAGACCGGCAGCGGAACCCAGTCCAATATGAATGTAAACGAAGTGATCGCCAACCGCGGAAATGAAATCGCAGGCGAGAAGCTTCTCCACCCCAATGACCATGTAAACATGTCCCAGAGCTCCAACGATACCTTTCCTACCGCCATGCATATTGCCGCGGCAGTGGAGATTGAAGACCGGCTTTTCCCGGCCATCGACCTCCTTTCTGCTACCTTTTCCCGGCTGATGGAAGAAAACCAGGGGATTATAAAAACAGGACGCACCCATCTCCAGGACGCCACACCCATCGCATTTTCCCAGGAAATTAGCGGATGGAGGGAAATGCTCCTCAAATCCCGCCAGATGCTTGCGCTAAGCCTTTCAGGACTTCATGAGCTGGCTCTGGGCGGTACTGCAGTGGGAACCGGCTTAAATGCGCCGAAAGGGTTTGACAAGGAAGCTGCCAATGCTGTCTCTGAACTCACAGGAAAGCCATTTAAAACCGCTGAAAATAAATTCCACTCTCTCACCAGCAAGGACGAGCTGGTATTTGCCCATGGAGCCCTCAAGGCCTTGGCTGCCAATATGATGAAAATTGCCAATGATATACGCTGGCTTTCCAGCGGTCCCCGCTGCGGCCTTGGCGAAATTTTTATTCCGGAAAATGAACCGGGAAGCTCCATCATGCCGGGCAAGGTCAATCCCACGCAGTGCGAATCCGTCACCATGGTGGCAGTCCAGGTTATGGCCAATGACACAGCTGTAGGGCTTGCCGCGTCCCAGGGAAATTTTGAGCTGAATGTATTTATGCCGGTCTGCATTTATAATTTTCTCCAGTCCGTACGCCTTCTCTCTGACTCCCTAGTCTCCTTCAACAATCACTGCGCTGCCGGCATCCGTCCCAACCGTGAGAAAATGGATGAGAATCTTCATCGCTCCCTCATGCTTGTGACCTGTCTGAATCCTCATATCGGCTATGAAAATGCGGCAAAAACAGCAAAAAAAGCGTATAAAGAGAACATATCATTAAAAGAAGCCTGCGTACAGCTTGGATTTATGACTCCGGAACAGTTTGACCAGGTATTTAAACCGGAACAGATGGTTTGAAAGGAACATATTTGACATGAAAAAAATCGTAGTAATCGACGGCCAGGGAGGCCGTATGGGAAAAACCGTTATTGAACAGCTCTTAAAGCGCCTTCCCGAACTGGAAATATATGGAATAGGTACCAACAGCATCGCCACTTCAGCCCTTCTGAAAGCAGGGGCTGCCCACGGGGCAACCGGAGAAAATCCCGTTATTGTAAATGCCACCGACGCGGACATCATCATCGGCCCCATCGGCATTGTCATAGCGAACTCCCTTTTGGGAGAAATCACTGCCTCCATGGCTGCAGCTATTGGCTCCAGCCATGCCTACAAAATTTTGATTCCTGTAAATCGGTGCAATCATTTCATCGCTGGTTGCCAGGAATCCACACTTTCGGATTATATTTCCATTGTATGCGATGAAGTAGAGAGGAGATGCAGAAACGATGCGGACCGTTGAATTTAAAATGGAGCGGCAGGGTCTGGTACAGGTAGGAGAGAAAGTAACTATTATCGAGCGGGAGGGAACCAGCAGCTACAGTTATATCATCGATCCAGCGGTGGCCATGTCCGGCTGCTTTGCGGCAAGGGACCGAATCAAATCCCAGTACGGTATTATTAAAGATATCCGTGAAAACTCCCGCGGCTTTTATGTGGTAGTAGAATTTGATGAGGACGAGCCATCCTGACTCGCCCTCACCTTTTATGGATTGCATTATTCCAATGGTATAATTGTTACAGCTCCTGACGTGGAAGATTCCTGAGTTGGTGTTGTCTCCACAGTCTCTGCAGAAGGCGCATCGGTTCCGATGACTACCTCCTGTCCTGCTCCCTGAGATGAATTTGCCGAAGGTTCCAGGGGAGACGCCGGATTTTTTCCCCTGTCGATCTCTCCATCCTCGATGGGGCTGATAATCACAGCTCCTGTTGTTTCCGCCTCCCTCTCTTTTTCTGTCTCCTGCGGAAGCTTTTCCCGCGTTTCAATCATTTTTGTGGATGAAACATCAAGCTCTACTCCTTTGATCCAGAGGACAGCCGTTATTCCTGTCCCTGTGCTCCAGGCACAGTCCTGCCATAAACAGTACGCCTTTCCCTCCTGCACAGCCGCCAGTTTGAGGATATCATTTCCTGAAACCGTTTTTCCTGTTCTCACACTTTCATCCTGGATCTGCCGAATACTTCCATCTCTTCCAATCACCGCGATTGTTCCATATGCCTTCTGTCCGATTGAAGGATGATACTCCCCATAAATTTCATCCGCCTCTTCAAAATAATACATATTCCCAAAAGTCCCGACAAACAGTCCGCTGACAGCAGTCTTTCCGCTTCCATCCAGATTAGCCCGGACAATCTGGCTGTACCACTCTCCTTCTGAGGTTTTATCCACATAAGCGCTGTAATAAATCATGTTATCCACAATACAAAAACTTTGTACACCATAGGATTCTCTTATAAGAGCTCTGTCATTGCCCGAATCCCTTCCATACACCGCGCTCTGCGTGCCATTTCCCCCAATATGATAAGAAATCCCGTTCCTTATCTCCTCTCCTTTCTCAACATCTTCAATCTGTCCATCATCCGCAACCTTATACCGGCGTTCCCCCACAGACACCAATTCTCCGTCTGAGGAAACAGGATTTCCCAGCGCATCCTCCAGATAAAGCTTATCATCCCTGATCACAACCTGGTACAAGTTATCCCCCGTGGGAACCGATTTTCCCGACTGCGCGGAATAAATTTCCCCTTCCTTTGAATAATAGATGGTATCATCCACAACAATGTAACCATCTACATGTTCCGCAATGATTTCCTTTGTCTTTTGCCCCGGAATCATCCGCACAAGCACATCACACAGAGCCTTCTCCTCATCCGAAAGCTCCTCCAGGCGACTCTCCTGAACCTTGGGAAGATAATATACATAGTCTCCATATGTCCTCATAGAATACTGAGTCGTTTTCTCCGGAAAATCCGCATCTCCCAAAGGCATCACCTTATTCTCCACCGTTTTTCTGTAGAGAATCGTCTTAAATAATCCTGTATCCTCAGAATCCAGATAGCACCAAAATGCGTTCGTCCGCACCAAACTGTCCAAATCCTCTCCCGTAGCTGCCGGCACATAATCCATATCTGTCTGAATTTCCTTCAAATATCCCTTTGTATCATGAAGCGTATAAATTTGTCCATCATTGTTCCACTCCCCTGTCCTCATAATTCCTTTTTCATCAAAGGAATATAGAAACCCATCAATCTCCATCCACTGATCCGCTGCCCGCGTCTCCTCGTCCAGAAGATAAATCCACCCGTCCTTTGTCTCATTCCATCCCAACTGTTCCTCTTCTTCAATCTCAATGGTTTCCGCCGTCGTATCTTCCTTCGTTCTCGTCTCTAACTGCTCATAATCCGAATGTATTTTTCCAACAATCTCCACTACCACATAAATTGCCGCAGACATAACCAAAATAGCTACCAATATAAGAGCAATCGTCTTGACAGGCGAATCATTTTTTCTTCTTCTGTTCACTCCTGCTACTCCTCCCTTCCGCAAGCGTACGTAATTTAGTATAACAAAAAAGGAATCAACAGCCAAGGGCTATTAATTCCTACTAAACAAATAATGAGCGTGCCGGGATTCGAACCCGGGACAACTTGATTAAAAGTCAAGTGCTCTACCGACTGAGCTACACGCCCGCATTTCATCAATGCCCAAAGTCGGAATCGAACCAACGACACGAGGATTTTCAGTCCTCTGCTCTACCAACTGAGCTATCTGGGCCTGCTTCTGATATTTGAGCAAAAAAAATTGCGGGGGCAGGAT
>CALWBS010000121.1 GCA_944376135.1 uncultured Enterocloster sp. | reverse complement strand
ATTCAAAGAACATTCAAACATTTCCAGCCGCCCCGTGCTATACTATGTACATAAGAGATGCACGAATGTTTAACAACTATCCTTCAACCCTTTTTGAAAATCCGAAATCCTAAAGAAAAGTGCTCCGTACCAGAGGTACGGAGCTTTTTCTATTCTCTCCACGTTTTTACTTCGCTGCCTGTATTCTGCTTGTGTTCTCACTCTCAATTGAGCCCGTTCAAAACCTTCCTAAGCTTCTCCACGTCCCCGTCGGCAAAGCAGTAGCCGTCCATGCCGCAGGCCTTTGCTCCCTCGATGTTTAAATCCCAGTCATCTACGAAGAAGCACGCTTCGGGCTGCAGACCAAACCGTGAAAAGAGATGCGCATACATCTCCTTCTGTGGCTTCATGCACTTCACCTCCGCAGAAAACAGCATCCCGTCAAAAAGTTTCGCTTCAGGAATCACCTTGTCGCAGCACTCCAAAAGGCGCAGGGACGCGTTGGAACACACATATAAGCCGAATCCCTTTTCTTTGAGCTGCCGAACCAGCTCGCCCATCCCCGCCTTATGATTCATATTGTACAGATGCCACTGCTCAAAGCACAGGGATGCCAAGTCCCGCTCCTCCTCTGTGTCCAGACGGGAGAGCATGCGTTTAAGCGCCTCCTCCTCCGATATAACCCCCATGTCCAGAAGCACCCACTCCGGGGAGATAAAGACTGTCTGGTTGATCTTTTTCTCCAAAGCTTCATCCTTAATAATGTGCGCGCACACGCGTGTGGAGTCATATTCTGTGAGCACATTTCCCATGTCAAATACAATATTCCTGATCATTCTCATCCTCCTTTAGCCCTCTGCGGGGCAATAAAAGAGGGCCCCCTGCATCGCTTCAGAAGCCCTCTTTGTCAAAGTACCGCCGTTAGTTTTCCGGCTTTTCAATCTGCACAATGGCAGCCTTCTGCATGGGAATGCGGCAGTTCTTGTTGCTGCCGAACTCCACGATTACCGTGTCATCTGTCATATCGATGATAACACCGTAAAATCCGCTGGACGTGAGCACGGTATCACCTACCGCCACACTGTTTAACAGCTCCTGCTGCTTCTGCCGCTCCTTCTTCTGGGGGCGAATCGCCATGAAATACAGCATAGCGCCCAGAAGGGCGATATAAAAAATCCATCCTGCTATGCCCATTCTTGTTCCTCCTTCGTCTCCGAAATACAAATTTCGGGTTGTCTTGCTCTCACACCGCCCGGGATGACCCCTCCATGCACGCAATCTTGGCCGCCCTATATTCCTTATAGCGTTGCTCCTCAATAGCGTCCCGAATCTCTTTCATCATTGTATTATAAAAATATAAATTATGCAAGGTGCATAATCGCATTCCAAGCATTTCTTTCGCCTTTAAGAGGTGACGGATGTAGGCTCTGCTGTAGGAACGGCAGGCCGGACAGCCGCAGCCTTCCTCGATCGGCCGGGAATCCAGCTCGTACTTCTGGTTGAACAAATTGAGTTTTCCCTGGTTGGTATACACATGGCCATGCCTTCCATTGCGCGACGGGTAGACACAGTCAAAGAAATCCACTCCCCGGTCCACAGCCTCCAGGATGTTGGCCGGCGTACCCACACCCATAAGATACACCGGCTTGTCCTCCGGCAGATGGGGAACGGTCACATCCAGAATATGATACATCTCCTCATGGGTCTCCCCCACAGCCAAGCCTCCCAGAGCATATCCGTCCAGGTCCATCTCCCGGATGGCATCCGCATGGCGGATTCGGATTTCATCGATCACTCCGCCCTGGTTAATTCCAAAGAGAAGCTGCTCCTGATTGATGGTGTCGGGCAGAGCATTGAGCCTTGCCATCTCTGCCTTGCACCGTGCCAGCCAGCGGGTAGTCCGCTCCACGGAATTTTTAATATAGTCATAATCCGCCTTGCTGGGGGGACATTCATCAAATGCCATAGCGATGGTGGAGCCCAGATTGGACTGAATCTGCATGCTCTCCTCCGGACCCATGAAAATCTTGCGTCCGTCAATATGAGAGTTGAAATAGACGCCCTCCTCCTTAATCTTTCTGAGACTTGTGAGGGAAAATACCTGAAAGCCGCCGGAATCCGTCAGAATCGGCCTATCCCAATTCATGAACTTGTGAAGGCCGCCGAACTGGCGAATCAGCTTATCTCCGGTACGCACATGGAGATGGTAGGTATTGGAGAGCTCCACCTGTGTACCTATCTGGCGCAGATCATCGGTGGATACCGCACCCTTAATAGCTCCCACCGTCCCCACATTCATGAAAACCGGCGTCTCAATCCGGCCATGGACGGTGTCCATGGATGCGCGCTTGGCCTTTCCGTCCTTTGTTATTACCTGATACTTCATATTTATATGCTCCTTTTAGTCAGAAGCCAGAGCGGCTTTAATCATAATCGCGCACTCAATCCTCTTTTTCTGCATCTCACAGCCGATATCATACGTTCCGTTGATGGAGCCGCTAAAATTGTAGGCATTGGCCGCGCAGCTGCCGCTGCAGTAGAACCGTGCAAAGCATTCCCTGCACTTTTCCTTGGCGTAAACATTGCAGAGCTTAAACGCATCCCGGACATCGGTGTTCACAATCCCGGTGTCAACATTTCCCAGAAGGAAGTCCTCATTTCCCACAAATTGATGGCAGGGATAAAGATCGCCCCAGGGCGTTACCGCCAGATATTCCGTGCCGGAGCCGCAGCCCGCCATGCGCTTGGCCACGCAGGGCCCCGCCTTGAGATCAATCATGAAGTGGAAGAAATTGAAGCCCCGTCCCTCTTTCTTCCTTTTAATATACTCCACAGCCAGACGGTCATACTCTGCAAGGATTGCCGGTAAATCCTCCTCCTTAATCGCGTAATCCTCGGAAGGATCAGCCACCACGGGCTCAATGGACATCTGCTCAAAGCCCAAGTCCGCAAAGTGGAGCACATCGTCGGCAAAATCCAGATTGTTCCTGGTGAAGGTGCCCCGCACATAGTAATCCTTCTGGCCCCGGCTTCTCGCAAACTTCTGAAACTTGGGGACAATCAGGTCATAGCTGCCCGCCCCTTTGCGGAAAGGACGCATCTTATCATTGATCTCCTTTCGGCCGTCCAGGCTCATGACCACATTACTCATCTCCCGGTTGCAGAAGTCCATGATTTCGTCATTTAAGAGAACGCCGTTGGTCGTCAAGGTAAAGCGGAACTTCTTGTGACATTCCTCCTCGCGGGAACGGCCGTACTCTACCAGACGCTTTACCACGTCCCAGTTCATAAGCGGCTCCCCGCCAAAAAAGTCCACCTCCAAGTGCTCCCTGTTTCCCGAATTTGCGATAAGGAAATCCAAGGCCTTTTTTCCAACCTCATAGCTCATGAGGGCTCGGCGTCCATGGTACTCTCCCTCCTCTGCAAAGCAGTAGCGGCAGGCCAAGTTGCAGTCGTGGGCAATATGCAGGCACAGCGCCTTCACCACGGTTTTGCGCTTTTTAAAATCCATGACAAAATCCCGATAGATATCTTTTGTCAAAAGCTGCTCGCTGTCAATGAGCTCCTGGATATCCTCCAGAGCCTCGTGAATATCCGAAATGCTGTACTTGGGGGTGAGGCGGCTGAGCACCTCCTCCTGTTCCTCCCTTGACAAGGAGCGGGGGCTCTCCAGCTCCCCCACCAGCTCGGAAACAGCCTGGACGGCATCGTAAACCACCGGGTCCACCACATGGACGGAACCACTGTTTACATCCAGGACAATATAATAGCCATTATTTATATATTGATGAATCACAACATTATACTCTCTTTCTACAAGCATAAGAAAGCCCCTATAATCCCATCGACCATAGGGGCTTCCCAAATCTTTCATCATGTAGCGCCTTCGCCCGGCTTCCCGAGAAAAGGCCCGTAGGATGCCGGCCGTCAGCGGTTTGCATTCTCGCAGCTCTGGTTGCCTACGGTGCAGGAAGTCTTGCAGGCAGACTGGCAGGAAGTCTGGCACTCGCCGCACCCTCCCTTTTTCATGGTATCCTTTAATGTATTGGCGTTCAAGGTCTTAACATGCTTCAATTGAAACACCTCCTTCTCAAGATAGATTAGTAAACAGTCCAGAACGGCGTCCTGGCATATAACGAGATTATAACACAGGTTCCTGCCTCTTGCAATAGAAGTTGTCATATTTCCCTAGGACGGAAGAATATACTGGTAACAGTTCAGGGCGGTGGAAAAACATCCGATGCTTCTTTTGCCAGGCCTTTGGCCTGGAAAGAAGATACGCCGCCCTGAACCATTCTAAACTGATTGGAAGGAGACACCTTATGGAAAGTGGTATTATCCGGCCCATGCTCCGCTCCCTGCTCATCTCCTATCTCTTATCCGGTGTGCTTTTAGCCTCCCTGGCCTTCGCCCTGTATAAGCTGCACTTGAGCGAGAGCACGGTCAACCTGTTGGTTTTCGCCGTCTATCTGACAGCCTGCTTTGCGGGCGGCTTTCTGGCCGGCCGGCGGATTCGCCAGCGCCGCTTCTTCTGGGGGCTGCTGTCCGGACTCTTTTATTTCCTGGTCCTCTTTGCCGTGTCATGGGCTATGAATCTTGGAAGCCCCATTGATATGGAGCGCTCCGTGACCGTCAT
Source organism: uncultured Enterocloster sp. (assembly GCA_944376135.1). Classification (GTDB taxonomy): domain Bacteria; phylum Bacillota; class Clostridia; order Lachnospirales; family Lachnospiraceae; genus Enterocloster. The sequence goes on along the minus strand of CALWBS010000121.1, from coordinate 9,715 downwards.
GGGAGTCTGCGCCCTGGGGGGAACACTGGGAGGAATGTTCAGCTAATGCATCCCCTTGCGCAGTCCGCGGCAGATTCCCGACGGTCATCTGCCGCCGGTTCTGTGCTCCTTCACGCTCCTTATCGCCTCACAGAGGACAAAGAGAAGACTTCCAAAGAAGACAAACATATCTCCTAGATTGAAGACAACCTTTTCCAGACCCTTGATGCGAATGCTGAAATAGTCCACCACATAGCCTCGCCGGAATCTGTCATAAAGATTGCTCACGGCTCCGGCCAGGACTACGGAGAGTCCCAATTTCTGGCCGGCCGATCCCTTCCGCAAAAGAAGCATGCCCAAGGCCCCCAAAACGGCTGAGGCCGTCAGAGCAGGCACCCCTTTTACCAGATTCGGGTCCTCCTTCAGCACGCCGAAGGGGAAACCCGGATTGTGGTTTTTATGAATCCGTATCCATCCCTTCGCACAGGAGAGATCCCTTGGAAAGGTTTCATCCTCCTGCCGTTCAATTTCCTTCTTGATTCCTTGGTCAAGGGCGGCCAGACCGCCGATAATCCATTCATACATATCCCGCACCTCCTCTCGCATATACTGATAGCAAATCATTCCGGAGGTATCCCATGGCCTCCTGCTCTTTGAATCCCGCTGCTGAAAATATCGCTGATTTTATATACCGCTACGGAAATTATAAGCCCTTTCCCATCGCCCAGGAGGATATTCTGTGCACGGACTTTGTCACCTTGGACTACACCATCATCTACACGCCTCTGGAAAAAGCAGCCCCTATTTCTTTAAGCAGGTATTCCTACTATAGTATACCCGACATTTTCACGCTTTTGGACACATCCGGACTGGAAGCTTCCGGTATCTCCGCTGTTTTTAACGTTCCCTCCCTGGCAAATAAAGGGCGCGGCGTGCTCATCGGCCTCATTGACACGGGCGTTGATTACACAAATCCGCTCTTTCTCTATCCCGACGGCACAACGCGGATTGCATCCATCTGGGATCAGACCCTGCCCGGGGATACAAACGCGCTGCCTCCCGGCGTTCCTGACTACAGTGCGGACAGCGGTGCCAGCTACGGCACGGAATTTACCAGAGCGCAGATCAATGAAGCCCTAGCCTCCGATTCCCCCTTTTCCCTGGTTCCCACCCGGGACACCAACGGCCACGGCACTTTCCTGGCCGGCATTGCCGCAGGGAACCCGCTTCCTGAACAGGATTTTTCCGGCGCCGCTCCGGAAGCCGAGCTTGTGGTGGTGAAGCTAAAGCCGGCCAAGAGATATCTCAGGGAATTTTACCAGATTCCCCCGGAGGCTGATGCCTTCCAAGAAAATGACATCATGATGGCAGTAAAATACATGCGGGTTGCCTCCTACCTCCTAGGACGGCCTCTTGTCATTCTTCTGGGGCTTGGCACCAATCTGGGGAGCCATGAGGCGACCTCCCCTCTCTGTCTGGTACTGCAGGACATCAGCCGGACACTGGGAATGGCCACTGTAATTGCTGCGGGAAATGAGACGGGGCTGGCCCACCATTTTCCCGGAAATCTGGGGACCGACCAGGAATGGGAGGACGTGGAAATCCACGTAGGTCCTAAGGAGGCGCAGGGCGGCTTCGTTCTGCAGCTTTGGTCTGCAGCGGCAGACACCTTCTCTGTGGGCTTTCTCTCCCCCAGCGGCGAACGAATCAGCCGGCTTCCCGTCCTGGCGGACAATGAGACGGTGATCTCTTTTCTTCTCGAAACTACCGTGGTCACCGTCAATAATCTGCCCATCGAGACGGGTTCCGGCCGGCAATTGATTTTCATACGATTTGAAAAACCCACCGCCGGGGTCTGGAAGGTTCGCGTGTATCCCTCCCAATATTTTCTGGGCACATACAACATGTGGCTGCCGGCCCAAGGCCTTATCTCTGACGACACCGTATTTTTAAGCCCCAGCCCTTATACCACGATCACGGAACCGGGAAATACATCCGGTCCCATTACTGTAGGGGCCTACGACCACAACAGCGGCGGCATCTATATCCACTCCAGCCGCGGGTTTACTGCTTCGGGTCTTATAAAGCCGGACATCACTGCTCCCGGCGTAAATATTTTGGGCCCGTCTACGAACCGGCGTCCGGAACCCGGCGTCCCCTTAACCCGCCGCACAGGCACCTCCATAGCAGCCGCCCAGACTGCCGGAGCCGCGGCGGATTTGCTGGGGTGGGGAATTGTGGAGCAGAACGATGTAACCATGAGCGAGGCAGCCGTCAAGTCCCATTTGATACGCGGAGCCGGACGGAATCCCGCTCTGGCCTATCCCAACCAGGAGTGGGGATACGGAATGCTGAACCTATTTCAGGCCTTTCTTCAGCTCCGGGAATAGCGGCTGTTTCTCTTTCTATCCGCGCATCCGAATCAGAGGTCCTCCGTGCTTTTCCAGATACGGCCGGGTGACGACCACCGAACCGATATTGGGATCCTTGGGAATTTCATACATGATGTCCAGCATGAATTCCTCCAGAATGGCCCGCAGAGCCCTCGCCCCGGTTCCCCGTTTCAGCGCCTCCTCGGCAATCCACTCCAGGGCCTCATCCTCAAATACCAGCTTGACCTCGTCCATGGCCAGAAGCTTCTCGTACTGCTTAGCGATGGCATTCTTCGGTTCCTTGAGAATCCGGACCATCATATCCTTTGTAAGACCCTGGAGCGTCACGGTGACGGGGAGACGTCCCAAAAACTCCGGAATCATTCCGAATGTCCGAAGATCTTCATTGGTTACATGGCTTAAAATATCGGGATCCTGGTCAAAGGTGTCCTTTAGAACCGCCCCAAACCCCATGGAGGACTTCTTTCTGAGCCGTTCCTTGATGATTTCCTCCAGGTCCGGGAACGCCCCGCCGCAGATGAAAAGGATGTTGTCTGTGTTCACCGTAGCCATGGGCGTCATGGCATTCTTCTGATTGGAGCCCACCGGCACCTCCACCGTACTCCCCTCCAGAAGCTTTAAGAGCTCCTGCTGCACGGATTCGCCGCTCACATCCCGGGTGTTGGTCTGCTTCTTCTTGGCGATTTTATCAATCTCATCAATAAAGATAATTCCCTTCTGGGCCCGCTCCACATCATTGTCCGCGGCTGCCAGAAGCTTGGACACCACGCTCTCAATATCATCGCCGATATAGCCCGCCTCAGTCAGGGAAGTGGCGTCCGCGATGGCGAGCGGCACATCCAAGAGACGCGCTAGAGTCTTCACCAGATATGTCTTTCCGCTTCCCGTGGGGCCGATCATAAGAATGTTTGACTTTTCGATTACAACCCCGTCCTCATCCTTGTGCTCCAGAAAGGCTCTTTTATAATGATTGTAAACCGCCACAGATACGACCTTTTTCGCCTTTTCCTGGCCGATTACATACTCATCCAGCTTTCCTTTGATCACATGGGGCGCCGGAATGTCCTTTAAGGTGAGCGCAGGACGCGCCTCCTGCTTCTTGCGTATCTTCTGCTTCTGGGGAATCTCCATGGCCGGGGGAACCTTACTCATATCTCCAAAATTCATATTCATATACGGCATCCCCGTCAATTTGGAAAAATCCATTCCGCTCTTTGTCACGGAGTCAAACGCCTTCTGCATGCAGCTGTGGCACAGATTCATTCCCCCCGGCATCGAAATCATGGGCCCCGCTTTGCTCTCCGGTCTCCGGCACATATAGCAGACCTTTTCAAATCCGTCTTCCGTCTTCTTTTCTTCCTGTCCGGACGCCTCCGGTTGCCCGGAATCCTTTGTATAATCTTTTTCCTCCAAATTTCCGCTCCCTATTCTCCGCTCTCAGGCATACCCTGCAGAGTGATGCTTACCGTGTGCTCCTCGTACGTTCCTTCTCTTTGCGTCTGCACCGTGAGCTCGACGGTCTCTCCCTTTTCATAGTAGGAAAGCTGGGTCTGCAGCTCCTCCATAGAATGCACTGTCTGGCCGTCCACCTTGGTAATTATGTCTTTTTCCCTAAGTTCCGAACCGTAGGCCGCCCCGTTCTCCAAGATTTTGTATACATATACACCCTCGGGCATATCAAACATCTGGGCTGTCTGGGCATCTACACTGGTTCCCTGAATTCCCAGATAGCCCCGCCGGTCTTCCTCCACCTCTCTGGCCGTTCTCCTTGTCATAAGCTGATCCAAAATATCCTTGGCCTGGGAAATGGGAATCGCATAGCCCATCCCCTCCACCTCGGGCGAGGAATATTTGGCCGCATTGATGCCGATGACCTCCCCCTTCATATTGAGGAGCGCGCCGCCGCTATTGCCCGGATTGATTGCCGCATCCGTCTGAATCAGCGTTCGCGTGGAGGTTTCCGACACCCGAACCTCCCGGTTGAGAGCACTCACATAGCCGACTGTAACAGACTGTCCATACCCCAGCGCATTTCCTATGGCAACCACTCCCTGCCCCACCTTGAGGGCATCAGAATCCCCCAGCACCGCAAAGGAAATCTTGCTCTTGGTATCCTCGGAAATATCCTCCAGCGGCACGGCGATGACCGCCAAATCCAGAGCTTCATCCGTCCCCTTAATTGCCGCCTCCACCGACTGATCATCAATAAAAGTAACCATTAGGGAGGAGGTATTCTCCACCACGTGATTGTTTGTGACGATTAAAAGCTCCGTATCATTTTCCCCGATGATAATGCCGGAACCGCTTCCCGGCACCTCATAGGTCTGACCTCCGCCAAAGAACCAGCCGAATCCAAAATTTCTGCTCTGGTAGCGGGTCATACTGGTGATGGCCACCACAGAGGGCATCGCTTTCTCAACAATTGCAGTCACATCCGTGTCCGGATTCACCTGGACTGAAGGCGGAAATGCCGGGGGCGGCAGCTGCTCCAAAGCGGTCTGCGCCGGCTGGCTCTCCTGCGCAGCCCCGCTGTAGGGATCTCCCCACAGCCGGGACGCAGCCGTATTCACCCCTACCATAACTGCTCCCGCGATCACACCAAAGAGTACTGCTCCCGCTGCCAGACGGCCTGCCCGTCTGGCAAGACTCTCCTTTTGCGGTTCCCCCTCATAAGGCTCTCTGTCATCGTACATCCAATCCACTCCCTTTTTATAAACCAGGCCCGATAATCACCGCTCCGGGGCCGCCGCTCTCTGTCTCTTCCTCAATTGCTCCTGGCGAGGGGGCTAAAATTCCGCCCGCCCCGCTGGAGGGCTCTATAGTCCCCGGGCCGCCGGAAGCACCGGGTCCATAGGAACTTCCCGGTCCTTCAAAATTTCCGGGTCCTTCGTCCCTCACTTCATCGGCCCCCGTGGTTGCCGCACTCGAAGAAGGCATGCTGCTTCCGGGCCGGTTGGTTCCCGATGTTGTGGAGCCAGGGCCGCCGCTCTCTGTGGGCATATCTCCCCACAAATCTCCGGGGCGCCACTGGCCATAGTCAAAGTCCTCCGGCGGGTCGATGACGTTCCCGTCCTCATCCGTCTCCAGATCCCACTCGTTTTCATAGTCCAGTATGCTCTCGTCCGATTCTCCCGTACTGCTCTCAGATACATCAGTGGAGTCCGTGCTGCTCTCAGAAGTTTCCGCATCCTCTGCCGTTGTGGATGGAGGAATATATCCGCCGTCCGTTCCCACGCTCTGAATGGGCTTCGCTTCCTTATACATATCCGAGTCAGCGGAAATCTTAGCGCTGATCTTCTTTACCATGTCGCTGGGCTCGTAGTCCACATCGTCAAAGAGAAAACTGTGAAGATCGCGCACATTGCTCTCCAGTGTCTGCGGAATTACACAGTCTCCCTTGCTCCCCATATTGGCGTCTCCCCTAGCCGCCGGGAAGCCCATGGTATCTCCGATGGTATAGTTCGTGACATTCTTTGCCAGCGGAATCAGGTCGTCGAACCGCACGCTGGTCATAATCTGCGGGAAGACCACCTCCATCACATTATTAATAACAGAGAAGTTGGATTTCTTGAGTTTATCAAAACACAGCTGGATGATCAGCCGCTGCCTCTCGGTACGGGCAAAGTCCGTATCCATCTTCCGCAGTCTGGCGTACGCTACAGCCTGAACACCGTCCAGATGATTCATTCCCGCCTGTTTTAAATGGACAGATGCCACACCGGTAGCCTCCACTGTCTCAGTAATATATGCATTAATATAGTAGAATTCCGCCTTGCTGAGCTCCACGTCCACGCCGCCAAGAATATTGATGGCGTCAGCCACAGCCTTCCAGTTAAAGGTTGCATAGTCGTCGATTTCCAAATCCAGGTTCCGGTTCAGCGCTTCCACCGCCTGTCTGGGGCCGCCCCGGAAATACGCCTGATTGATCTTATTGTAGGCACCCTCATCATCTATGCTCAGGTAGGTGTCCCGGAACACGCTCACCAACTTGATCTCTCCCGTTTCCTGGTTAATATTGCAGATAATAATTACGTCCGCCATATTTCCCTTGCCGACAGAATTGTTCCGGCTGTCCACGCCAAAAAGGGCCACGGTCCAGTAGCCTTTCATCATCTCTTCCTTCGCCACGGAAATATTGGAGTTTGTCATCTCCTCCGCGTTCCAGGTATCATCTATATTCAGCAGGGAAGTCTTTTGCTTGACATACCGCACGCCGAGAAACAGGCATATGAGAAAACATTCCGCCACAATCATGGCTATAACGCGCCGGCGAAGCCGCTTTACTTTCTCCTTTGCCGGGTCCGGCGGCTCCTTCCCCGGCCGGCTGCTGTTTCCCCGGTGCATTGCGCTGTCCCGGTACCCGCTGCTCTTTGACTCTGCGGCCCGCTCATAGGCCGGGATAAACCGGCGGCTCTTGGTCCCCTCTCCCGTGCCGGCTGCGCTCTGGGACAGAGCGGTTCTTCGTTCTGTCCCCCGGGATGCGGCAATTCCCCGCGCCCGGCTTTCCCGGCCCACGCTTCCTGCCGCTGCTTCCGCACCCGCTCCTATAGAGGCCGCTGTGGCTGCCGCAGCGCCGCGGCGCCGGCTGCGGCCCCGCACCCGCTCATCGTCTTGTCCAAATTCATTTTCAAACCTACTGTCCATGCATCCATATCCTCATTAATATGCATTTTTATTAATAAAGCCCTTAAAGATCGTCAAAAACATGATCTTAAAATCAAATCCAAGGCTCCAGTTTTCGATGTAGTACAGATCGTGCTCGATCCGCTTTGTGATGGAGGTGTCCCCCCGGTAGCCGTTGACCTGAGCCCAGCCCGTCAGTCCCGGCCGGACCTGATGTTTTATCATGTACCGCGGGATTGCCTCTTTAAATTTTTCCACACACAGCGGCCGCTCCGGCCGGGGCCCCACCAGGCTCATATCTCCGATGAGCACGTTAAAAAACTGCGGGGTCTCATCAATGCTTGTCTTTCGTATAAAGCGTCCCACCGGCGTCACCCGCGGGTCATGGGGCGTCGTCCACTGGCTTTTTTCTTTTCCCGGGTCCTGCACCTCCATGGACCGGAACTTATACATCCGAAAAGGCCGGTTGTGAAGGCCGATACGCTCCTGGCTGAATATCACCGGTCCCGGGGAGGTAATTTTTATCAGGGCTGCGGTGAGCAGCATAACCGGCGAGAAAATAATCAGTCCGAACAGAGCGCCCACAATATCCACGCACCGCTTCATGGTCGCGTTAAACACCCCGGTGAGGGGAACGCGACGGATATGAATCACCGGCAGTCCCTGCAGGTCCTCCATATAAGGAATTGTCGGAATAATATGGTTGTAATCCGGAATAAATTTTGTGTGAACACCGGACTTCTCGCAGGCAGCTACAATATGCTCCAGGTTTGCGTACTCCGTAATGCTTAAAGTAATTGCGATCTCATCCAGCGTATTTGCAGCCAAAAAAGTTTCCAGATGGCTGATGGGCCCCAGAACCCGAATATTTTTGTAAGAAAATCCCTCCGGCTTGTGATCATCCAGGATTCCCTGGATATGGTACCCCCACTCCGGGTTTACGATCACCCGATCAATAAATCCCTCTGCCGCCCGGCTCCAGCCGATAAGGAGAATATGTTTCTGATTATAGCCATTGGTCCGCAGAGAATGGAGAAACAGGCGGATTGCCATCCGCTCCGCCTCCAGAAGAAGGGTATTCGCCCCGGAAAACGCGAGGAGCATCCGGGTGGAGAAATACTCGTTGTGGGCCATAAAGCTGCTGGCGCCGAACAGCACAAACGTAAACAACATAAGGCCAATGACATTGGCCTTACAAATATTGGCAAATTCAGAACGCCTTCCCTGTATCCGCTTGGGAGAGTACAGATGGAAGCTGGCATATAAAATCAGATAGGCCGGCACCACAAATATGAGCGCCGCAAAATAAATCCGCGGCGGCAGCGTGCCTCCCGGCGTATCCATCACATTCCCGCTGATAACCACAAACCACGCCAGCGCGTAGGCCAGAACAGTAATAAGCGCATCCAGAAGGACGTGGACCCGGTTCAGCCGTTTCTGGTTGTCTTTTATCATTGTGTATCACCTTGGTCCTTAACAGAAGGTATTATACATGATTACTCCCCATTATTCCATAAAAATTCTCTTAATTTCTCGAAAAAGTTGGATCGGGCGGGGAAATTCAGGGGAAAGCAGGTGCCAAGCTCGCTTGAGCACCTGCTTTTTCCTGAATTTCCACATCGGAGGGAATCTCCCAGCTTTTGTCCGGCTTCAACCTCTCACTTCCGCCACTTTCCCATCCGTCTCCTCCCAAACTCCCACACATACAGAATCGTCCCCCAGATAAGCTCCGCCTCTATTCCCACATAATGGAAAAGGTTCTTCCACCGAAAAGGCACCTTCCGGCACTTTCCCGCCGTCGCGAACCCCTCTTTCACGCCCTCCGCATAATCCTTCGCAAACCCGATTTTCTTAAAGAACCCAAACTTCACTGCCATCCCCAGTCCAATCGGCAGGGCATTCAAAACCAGCTGCAAAAGCGGCATATTTTTATAATTCAAATACACATTATTCCTCGCTGCCAGCTTCACCTTAAAGGAATTATATTTGGAGCCGCTGGTACCGCTCCCCACATGATACACCACCGCCGTAGGGCAGTATACATTGTCATACCCCGCGATCCTGGCCCGGTAGCCCACATCAATGTCCTCCAGGTACGCAAAATGCATCTCATCAAAATACCCGATTTTTTCAAAGAGCTCTCTCCGGTAGATCGCCGCTCCGGCGCAGGCCGCAAATACCCGGCAGGGCTTTGTATACCCGGAGGAGGGCTGCCCCACCCCTCTTTGGTAAGCCCAGCCCAGAAGGCTGTACATATCCCCCGCATCGTCCATCTTGTCCCGGCTGTAAAACTGAATCATCTTGCTGCTCACGGAAAATATCCGCGGCGACCTCTCAATGGCCCGCAGAAGCTCCCGCACATAGTGGATATGCGGCTCGGTGTCATTGTTCAGAAGAATCACATAGGGCGTATCAGCCGCCCGGATTCCCCGGTTGACCGCCCCGGAAAATCCCGTGTTGGTCTCCAAAAAAAGAGCGGGAATTTCGTGCGCACGCAGCCACTCCGCGCTGCCGTCCGTTGAGCCGTTATCCACCACCAGCACCGCAAAGTCCCGGCAGCTCTGGCGCTCCAGCGCCTTAAAGCAGGGCTCCATAAAGGAGAGCCCGTTGTAGTTGGGGATGACAATGGTGACTTTTTTCCCCTGTCCGCTCATGCCGTGTCCCCCTTCCCGTCCAGATCGGAAGAGCGTCGTGTAGGGAAAGAGTGTAGATCTCGGTGG